>NZ_JBFAMX010000003.1:0-106679 GCF_040659615.1 Nonomuraea sp. NPDC049784 | reverse complement strand
CACCGCAGTCTGGATCAACGAACCCGCCAAGGAGGAACCCAGCTCCGATACAGAACAAGTCGCCTGATACGTCTCATACGGTTTGACAGCTACCGCTTTCCCAATGCGTTCCCACGACCTTCCGCCGAGTGCGTCGATGATCCGATGGAGGGAAGCTTCTGCTTCTCCCACGAGGCACTTGGAGTACGTGCTGAGAAGGACCTTGGGGCTGTTGCCTGCCCAGTCGGCTACCTGCTTCGCGGACGCCCCCGAGTTAAGCCACGTGGACAGACAAGCGTGTCGGAGGTCGTAGGGCCGTTTGGCCAGGGGGGAGGCATACTCTTCCTCGGACAGAGCTCGCTTGCGGGCGCGGGTCCATGCCCGCCGGATCGTGCTCGTGGCGAGCACCCCACCCTCAACGCCGTGGAAGATATCCACCTGTGGCCGGCGCTTGCCGCGACGTACGAGGAGCAAGCCCGACCAGCAAGCCCGACCAGTGTCTAGTCCCACCACATGTTTGACGGATCCGTCCCACCTGATGCTTGACAGTTGACCTTGATGCGCAAGACTTCGGATCGGCTATGTTGCGGAGGACGGTGTGGATTCTTTGGACTTGGAGCTCTTCGCGGACTACCACCAGATTCACCTGATCGACGACGGTTCGACGAGCGACCTTGGCGAGGCATGGACTGGCGAGGCGTCTGTTGACCGACTGGCCGTAGCCGCTGACGCGATAGCGGTCGGCACGTCGGTCAACGTGACGGTCGCCGTCAGAGTCGAGGTGTTGGACGCTCCGCCTGCGGACGACTTCGCCGACTTCGACCATGTAGTCGAGGGAAGTATGCAGGTTCCGTCAGGCCGAATCGTGATCATGGGCTGCACTGACTACGAGCCGGACGCTGCAAGGTTCAGGGTGCCCGTGGGGCCGGTTCGTGTCCGGGTAGCGAGTAGCAACCTAGCCGAGGCAGAGCGCTTAGGGCTTGACTCCGACGAGGCCCAACAGACGATGGAGCGGCTGCGGGTACAGGTGTGGCCTGCCCCGACTGGTGAACCGGTTGTGTTAAAGCGCTGGAAGCCGTCGGTCGCTTAGCAAAGCGGCGACGAAGGCTCTGCCGACTGTGATCATGTCAAGTATCTGGTAGGACGCGAGTGTCAAGCATGTCCCGGGACAGGACACAGCAAGCCCGACCAGCCTCTGTGAGAACTTTCTGTACGTCTTCAAGGCGGCCCCAAGGGGGGCCGCACGCGCCGCCGTCTCGGCACGCCGCCGCCTCCCGCTGACGCTCCCGGCGGACGGCTAAAAGCACCGCCGGACGGCTAAAAGCACCGCCGGACGGCTGGCGCGGACGAGTGGAAGGGGCCGCCGTGCGACGGTACAGAGTGATCACAGGGGGAGCGCACTTCTCCGGTCACGAGGGGCGAGTAATCAGCGCACGCGTGCGCGGTCACGAGGCCGGCCTTACTGCGTGCCTCCGGCGGGGGCGCTCCGGCTCCGGGCAGGCACGATCGTTCCCCTGGGCGTCTGAGTGGGTTGCCGTGGAAGCCTGCCCGCCTATCACCGTCCCAGGGCAAGCCCTAGCAGACCAGCCGCGGGGCCGCCCACGTTCCATCACGGCCCTGACACCGAGCGCACGGCCGGGGCAGCCCCGCGGCTCGCCCGCTACCCCGTGGGTGGGACGACGGCAGACGGGCAGGCCAGGCGCGTGGTTGCTGCGGCGAGGTCAAAAGCTGACGTTGAACGGTGTGCTCGGGAGAGGATAGGCGGCATGAGTACAGAGGTTGTTGCCGAGAACCTCAAGGTTGGCGATCTTGTTGAGTTGTCCACTCAGTTTGGTCCAGAAGTCATCCGTTTGACTCTGGTCGAGTTCCGCGCTAACGGGTTGAAGTTCACCGGCCTTCATAGCGACGGCGCTCGATACTCCTTCGGAATGAAGTACGGGCAGATCGCGACTCTTAGTTCTGAGCGTCGAGAAGCGTGATTGGCTGAGAGCCCGAAGGGGAGCCAAGTCGAGAGCCACACGCGGTGGACCAGTGTGAACGAGTCTGGACTCAGTTGACCGGCCTGACCTCGCATCCGGATCAGCGTGAACTGATCGACACGGGGAGAGTCTGGTTCGAGTCCAATCGCGGGCACGAGTGACAAACTGAGTGACATCGAAGGCGCCCGCGACGCCCCAACTGTGCACTATGTTGCACACGATCGGACAGGTTGACCAGCCAAAACCCAAGGTCTGGCGCTTGACTCGAATGCTTTGGGAGCAAGAAGTCGCAGGTTCAAATTGGCCACCGACGTGGTTCCGCTGGAGGAAGCTCGGGACAGGGGCTCGGCATCGTGCCGCCATGAAGGCGAGCGATGTGAGCCTCAAGTAACCGAACGGCCAGTCCGTGACCGTAGTGGAAGGCGAAGAGCTGCGGGACCTCCCCGTTAGGGCCCGGACGTTCGGGATCAGCGCCATAGGCCAAAAGCACGGCGGTACATGCAGCGTCCAGCGACTGCCCGGTCTGGGCTGCTCCATCAGCTTCCACGTCGATCGCATGCAAGAGCAAGGTCATGTTGGACCACACCTCATTTGGATCGGTACCGGCGTCGAGTAACCGAGTCAGTTCCGCCAGGTCTCCGTGCTCGACCGCATGATGCGCCGGAGTCATCGGCTCGTAAGCTGCCGCTTCATATTCCATGGCTTCGATCAAAGCAGAAAACTCCATCACGCACCGGGCGCCGGGCACCGGGCGCACGGCCGGGGCAGGACCGCGCCTCCTCGCAGGGCACTTTCAGGGCACATCGCACACAAGACGATGTCAGACAACGGCAGCGACCATAGCGTTTCTGCAGGTCAAACGACGTTTCGCGTAATCCATCGCAGGTCACGATCGTGCCGAATTAGAACCCGGCCTACAGGCCGATTCGTCACGTTACGTCTATCAGTGGCAGCACATATCGAACTTGGCTCGTGGGCGGACCGGCCTTCCGCCGGCGGCCCGCTACCCCTGGCACCCCGGCGCCACCTGAACCACTACCGGTGGTTACTGCCAGAGCGTCAACTTCTGGCCCACGTTCCTCGTCTAACCTCTTGATCGGCATGTTTGAGGGGTGCGACAACGTCTACAAGCGGCAAGCCGAGAAAATGAGCCCAGACCTACCCATGTTGAGGATCGATGAGCAAATCTGGACGCATTCGATTGCTAGCCGCGCAAGGACTCGTTCTTTCAATCTGCCTGACGGCGTCGACAGGGTGCATACCCGTCCTCGGCGACCCCCTTCCCCGGCCTGTCGCGATCGGCCGTACGGACGACGGGCGATTCAGGTTCGTGATTCCGCTGTGTGACGGCGAGACGGTCTCTTCCATCGAGGTGGAGGAGCATCAGACGAGACGTCTAGTGTGGAAGGCGTCGCAACCGACTCGGCCAGAAGTACGGAACGGGACGATCATCTTTGGAGACGTAGGCGGATTCGCCGATCAGCAGACGCCGCCACAGGAGCCACTGCCGCCAAATATCAGTGTTAGCGTGGAACTGTCAAGTGGCGTCTCTGTCGGGCGCGGATTTCTGCTGAACGAGACTCCGAAACAGTTCGCCGGGAGTGGCCAGGTACGCGATTTCGACGGCAAGATACTTTCAGACGATGAATTCCGCCAACAAGCGACCGCGAAGTATTGCTAGCGCGCCAACCTCACCGTGCACTTCTCAGCAAGGCTTCACAGCGGAGTGATCACTACCGTCCACCACCGGTTGAAGACAGGCAGACCAGCCACTGACCAGCTTGACACCGGGCACGCAGCCAGACACTAGCCGCGCGTCTCGCCTCCTCGCCAGGCGCCACGCCTGCAAGGGTGGTTCCTACCGCGATCCAAAATAGAGTTGATCTACTACATCTAGATCTCCTTCTGTGGTGATGACTACAATCCATGATCGGTCTTCAGCGAGGAAATAGTGGTGTTCTGGTATCTCAAGCAATGCAGCTACAACCGAAGGAGCATTGTCATCGGTAAAGCGTACGCCATAAGGCGAGAGCCCATCTCCGACGTGCTCGACCACGGAACCAGGTTGAATGCACCGACATATCTGTTTGGATGCCATCGCTGCTAGCCGCATGTCATCGGTGATTTTCCAGTGCACGTGCCGTCCCTGTACACGCCCCCAATCAATCTTGGTTCCATCGGCCGGAAAGTGAAGGTTGAGCCAGTTGAAGATAACCGACATATCGCTACGCTCCAGCCCGCCGAGCGGCGACACGGCATATACGGTCTCTTCCCAGTAATTGTTGTTCATCCCTAGCACCCAGAAGATGTTGGAGTTTCTTAGCCGCAGGGTTTCTGACGCTCGGGACATCGAGAGCTTGAGTGGCAAACTGGGTGACATCAGGGACGCCCACCGCAGCGCGACCATGCACATGAGTGCACACCGAACGTAGACCTGAGCAGCGGAAACGCCAGCTCCAGTGATCGAATAGCTACTCTTACAAGCGAGGCTCTACGCGTCATCAGTTCCTGACGATCGGCGGATAGCACCACGGCCAGGACCTCCGTCACGTCAGCTCGAACACTGCCGATTCGGTCCAGTCAGCGTCTCGATGGACAGCGGCGGGCACTTCTCCGGCTTCTGGGTGAGGGCCACGAGTTCCTCCGGGGGCTCGGCACCGTCCCGTACGGCCACGACGTAGGTCTTTGCCTCCCGTGGTCCAAGCCGCGGGGCTTGCTTGCGTAGGTGGCGTATCGCGGCCATGGTTCCCTCGGAGTGCAGGTGTTCTCGGACAGCCGCGAGCAGCAGATCAGGTGGTCGGATGCCCTTGACGTGTCGGAGGTACAGCTCCTCCCAGTCTTCACCGACGAACGTGGTGACGGGGACGTGGTGGATGGTCTCGTCTTGCCGGTCCACCAGGTAAGGGCCCTGGCCTACCAGCATCTTCTTATGTTCACGGGTGCGGATGTACTCCACCGACTGCAAGGAGACCAGCCAACCGAGAGCATGTTCCTCCACGTCAAGGACAGCTAGTTCGGGCATCCATGGCGACTCTCGCCGCTTACACAGCAGCAGATCTTCGACCAGTTCGACAGCGCGCTCCTTGGTGACCACGCCCTCATCATTCACCGCAACTCGGATCAGCCGCACACCGGTTTCGGAGGCAGGCATCACGGAGCCTTTTCACCCTGAAGGCGCAGCTCAGGGCGGGTGAACCGGTAGAGGCGAACACTCAGGCCGCCGCCGAGCAAGGCGTCGGGCGATCCCACCCAGTCCAAGCAACTCCACATCACCCGCTCCCGAGCCATCCGGCTGGGAGGATGAAGAGGCTCTGTGTCAGCAGGCGGCCTGCCCGGCGGTGAAAAGGGTTCACTGATCACTAGAATCCTGAGTTCACGCCGGCCAGGGTGCGCCACGCCGCATCGCGCCCGGCCCCATCGTCCCGTGACGAGCGGGATCCGTGCCTGTCGGTGGCGGCTGGCACCATGGCGACATGACCATGCAGCCCCTCGATATCTCTTGGCTCTGCGGCGAATACTCCGAGGAGTGCTACAGCTTCATCTACATCCGTGCCACGCCTGAACAGGTCGTTGCCCGCCTCGGCGGTCGATGGGAGGACTTCACGCCGGGCCCCTTCCCCGACGACCCGGATCACTACCACGCCCTGGGGAGCCTCTCGGCGTCACCTCCATCAGCGATTGGACGTTCGTTTTCGACCCTGACTGGCTCGGCACCTGCGAAGACGTGATCACTAAACTCTCCGAAGGCACCCGCCTCGTCTCCCAAGCCGCACTTGGCATCAAGGACATGGACTACTTCTACTGGTGCGAGGACGGCGAGATCAGATTCGCTTGGGGCGGCGACGACGGCTATCTGTTAGGGACCCCGGACGAACTCGTAGACACGATGGCAGAGATCGACAGGCTCTACCCATCGCTTCCCCGGCTCTACGAAGGGCTGGCCTTCCTACTCGTCGAGCACCTGACCGATATCAGACCGACGGAGCAACTGCTGAAGGGCTCCACGTTCATGTGGGGTGTCATCCCAGAACCAACCAAGTCGTAACGTTGGCCGACAGTGAGCCTTTTCCTCCTGAAGTCGCAGCTCAGAGGAACCGGTAGAGGTGAACACTCCGGCCGCCACCGGGCAGGTCGTCGGGCGGTCCGCCCAGTCCAAGCAACTCCACATTACCCGCTTCCGAGTTGGCCGGCTGGGAGGATGAAAAAGGCTCAAATGATCCGGCTTGTCCGCAAAGAGGCCATTTATTTCCGTACTTAACGGTGAACCACTGCAGCCCCCACGGCGTCTTGCTCTAGCAAGGATCGCGCGCGCAAGGGCGGAAATCGTACATTGGCGACGAGTATTAAAGAAGTTCTTGAAAAGCTAGATATCTCCTCGACTGGCGAGCGCGACAATGGGAGATGGAAACGGACTGGAGTCACGCCCTGACCGCCAGGGGTCCGCGCCGACTACAGTCCACCATTCCTTGACCTGACCGATCGGAGCACCACGATGAAACCGGATCCGCAACGACCCGCCGACACCACCATGATGGGCGTCGTCCACGACGCGTACCGCCGTGACTTCGAGCGCGCTCGGCACGCCTTGGCCACCCCGCCGTACCCGAACGGACCTCGCCGCAAAGCGATTGCCGAGCACGTGGCCTGGCTGATGCGGCTCCTTCATGACCACCACACCGGCGAGGACAACGGGCTGTGGCCGCTGGTGCTCCGGCGTAATCCGGACTCCACCGCAATCCTCGAGGCGATGGACGCCGACCACGCGCGCATCACGCCCGCGATGGAGACGGTCACCACGGCTGCCGCCGGGTATGCCGGTGACGACGCTGCGCCCGCCCGGACCGAGCTGCTCGCCGCCTTGGACAACCTGTGCGAAGTGGTGCTGCCGCATCTGCGTCGCGAGGAGGACGAGGCCATGCCGGTCGTGTCTGCCAGCATCACGGCCGCCGAGTGGGATGCCTGGGACCAGGAGCACAACATCAAGCCGAAGCCGCTCATGCAGCTCGGCGAGGAGGCGCATTGGGTGATCGACGGCATCGATCCCGTCCGGTACCAGGTCGTCATCCACCTGCTCCCAGCCATTCCACGGTTCATCGTGCTGCGTGGCTTTGCTCGCAGGTACCGGCGCCGAGCGACGACCGTCTGGGGTCCCGGCACGTATGGGCCGGCGACGACCCCGACGAACGCCTAAGCAACCGATGGTGATCACGACAGGGCCCGATGACCACACTGAGGGCACAGCGTCGAAGTATCGAGAGACTGAGTGACATCAGAGATGCCTCACACGGCTCAATCGTGCACGTCGATGCACACTAAAACGCCGATTGACCAGCTCAAACCTCACGTCAACCGACCGATACGAATGCTTCGCATCGAAGGGGTCAGGGGTTCGAATCCCCTCATCTCCACCCAGGTCAAAGGCCACTTCCAGTGATTCACGGCGCCCATATAGTCCCATACATACAGGTGTAGGTGCTGTTACGGCCGTCCAGGCTGTCTGCATGGAACTTCATGCGCGACTGGGCATTGTGCTGGCGGCACCGAAGCCTCGGAAGAAGCGGTGTGGGGTCTGATCGTTCCCAATACGTTCCCGATGCGCCATTCTCGTTGGAGAGCCGACCTTGTCTATGCAGGTCAAGGCCAGATTCGGAATGCGGTGATCTTCCACTTGTAAACAGAAGGTCAGGGGTTCGATTCCCCTCGTCGGCTCTATGTATTGACCAGGGAGTTCCTTGATCGCAAGGGGCTCCCTGAGTCGTCTCCAGAGGCCGACTGTAGCAACGGCTGTAGCAGCCGGAATCTGTACGGCGAGGTTCGTCGCAGTTCCCTCTCTGGCGTAGTCGGGTGGCGTCCGATTTGTGCTCAAGCGAGGCCGACTTCCACAAGATCAAGACGGTTCGCGCGAACGCCATGCCATGGGAGGTGGCGGCGGCGTCCCCCCACGGGGCGAAACCGCCGCCCACCCTCCGCTCCAGCCCTTGCTTAACCTATCGATATTCGATAGATTTCCATCGCGATTCGATGGAGGGATGGACCATGGGAAAGCTGACAGTGCGTGCGCTGCGCGCCGTGCTCGTGGTGGTGCTCGCCGGCACCGTGTTCGTACAGGCATTGATGGCGTGGGCGTTGGTCAGCGGGAGTGACCCGGAGGACGGGTCGCTCCCGCTGACCCCGCTGCGCGTGATCACGATCCTGGGCATGGTGTCGGTCCAGGTCGCCCTGGTCAGCGTATGGCGGCTGGTGACGATGGTGCGACGCGGAACCGTGTTCTCCCACGCCGCCTTCCGGTACGTGGACGCCGTGATCGGCGCGATCGTGGCGGCTGCCCTCCTGTGGTTCGCGGTCACGGCCCTCAACGCGCCGGGCCAGCGGGACGACCCGGGCGTCACCGTCATCATGGGCGGGGTTGGCCTGGCCATCCTGGGGGTCGCGCTCATCGTGCTCGTGCTGCGGATGCTGCTCGCTCAGGCCGTCGCGCGCGACGTCGAAGCGGCGCAGATGCAGGCCGAGTTGGACGAGATGATCTGATGCCGATCGTCGTCGACATCGACGTGATGCTGGCCAGGCGGAAGATGTCCGTGGGCGACCTCGCGGACCGCGTGGGGATCACGCCCGCCAACCTGGCGGTACTCAAGAACGGCCGCGCCAAGGCAGTGCGCTTCACGACGCTCGCCGCGCTCTGCGAGGTACTCGAGTGCCAGCCGGGCGACCTGCTGCGCTGGGAGGCCGAGGACGCCGTGGGCGGATGACGTGCCCCAGAGCGGGCGTGAAAACGCCTGGCACCACCGGCCTGACACGGCACGTGGATCGCATGGACATGGATCGCCGATCACCCGCAGCACCGTCCCGACCCCGTTGGGTAGATTCCGGTTGACCTGCACCGAACCGTCCTGGTCGACGATTGCGACCTGCGAACGTGACCTCCCACCGCACCCCCGCCCTTCCACCGCGGAGACACTGTTGGCGAAGTAGATAAGACAGGTACGGCCCCGTGATCACCAAGGTGATCACGGGGCCGTATCACGTGTTGGGGGACTTGAGCCTGGCCAGCTTCGCCGCTGAGACCACCAATACGCCTCCGAGGATAGGGTGACGACCAGGTCCGGGATGATGCCTAGCTACACTCCTGTGGCACTTTGAGGTCATGGCTGGGATCTTCTCTGGAGGTGGCATTGGAGGGTTCGTGCCTGTTGACGGCGTCGCCAAGCAGGCCAGCACAGAAGTTCTTTGATCGAGCGCCTCTACTTTCGGCGGCGGGTTACCAGCCGCACGATGAGGAACACCACGCCGCCGATCACAAGCAGCTGGATGAGTTCCGGGAGGCCTAAGTTCATGGTTCTCCTTGTGCCGAGAGGTGACATGCAGGGAACGTGCGGGGCTCAAGCGAGGTTCCTGGGTCTACACGTTGTCCGGCTGATGCATATCGTCAGGGGCAGGCTCTAAGAGCCTGCTGACAAAGGGTTTGGTCGCTGAGCCCGGGACCACGGGGGCCGTCCCTCACCGTGCGGACACCAGTCACTAGCCGAGGTGTTGGTCGGCGTGAATGCCATACATCTCGTGGGCGATGCCGAAGCCGAGATCCTGGGTGAGGCGCCGTTTCCAGGGCCGCTGGGCGATGGCGTGGGTGAAGCGGCGGGCGGTGCGGGGGGCTTTCATGATGGTTTCAGCCAGTTCCCAGGCGCGTGGCAGGAGACGGTCGGCGGGCAGCACCTCGTTGACCAGGCCGAGTTCGAGGGCTTGCCGGGCGTCGATGGGCTTGCCGGTGTAGAGATGGTAGGCGGCGCGCTTGGTGCCAAGGAGTTCCTGGAGGGTGAGCTGCTGCCCGTCGCCGGGCGCGACGCCGGCCAGCAGGTGCGGGTCGATGATGGTCGCGGTCTCGGCAGCCAGGGTGATGTCGCACAGTAGCGCGAACTCGGTGTGCGCGGGGCTGGGCCCGTTGATCGCCGCGATGGTGGGGATGTCGATGCCGAAAACGAAGTTCTCCAGCAGCTTGGTGGCGTCGTAGTAGGCGTGCTCGTAGGCGAAGTCCTTAGGGCGCGGGTTGTTCATCAGCCCGTTCGCCGCCTCTGCGGGATCGGCGGCGATGGTCTCCGGGGTGCCCAGCCACTGGTCGCCGGTGCCGGTGACGATCAGCACTTCGTTGTCGGGGTCATTGCCGATCTCCTGCCAGGCCTGGGCCCAGGCGTTGTGCACCGCGAAGTCGAATCGGGCTGGACCGCCGTCGGTGTGCATCCGTAGTTCGATGATCCCGTCACGGCGACGCATGACGAAGTAGCGCGAATATTTCTCGGCGTAGACCTCGAACTTCGGCCGCCCCACATAGCCTCCGGCCCGGGCATGCCACTCATCGAGTTCCTTGGGCATCCGTACATCTCGGTTAGCAACCCTCGCAACCGGAAAGGGCATGAGATGAACGATGTGGACCCCTGGCCGGCCGGACGTCCCGTCCGCGCTGATGGCCGGCGTACACACGAGCGCCTCCTGACCGCGGCCCAGGCGACCTTCGCGGAGCAGGGGACCGACGCATCCCTTCGGGAGGTGGCACGCCGGGCGGGGGTCGGCGTCGCGACCCTGTACCGGCATTTCCCCACCCGGGAGGCGCTGCTTGAGACGCTGCTCCGGCACGGGTTCGACACATTGCGCGCCCGCGCGGCCGACCTCATCGCCTCCCCTGACCCCGGCCAGGCCCTTGTTGCCTGGATACGGGAACTGGCCGTGGCATCGGCCCGCTACGACGGGCTGCCCGCCTCGGTCATGGCGGCGCTGCACGATCCGGGATCAACCCTGCACTCCTCCTGTGCCGGACTCCGCGCCGCAGCCGGCAACCTGCTGGCCAGGGCCCAGCGCTCCGGTCATATACGTGCCGACCTTGACGCCGACCAACTGCTCGCCGCGGTCAACGCCATGGCCTGGGCGGCACGCCAGGCATCCTGGACAGCCGACGCCGGGGACCGGTTCCTATCACTCCTCATCGAGGGTCTGGCAGCCCGCCCCATCCAGCCAACCTGATTTGTTTGCTATGGCCGGGTTTCCGCACTCGCGGGTACTCGCCGATCGCCCACCGCCGGCACCACCCAAGGACTCGTTCAACGGGGGTATCACTCCAAGTGACTGGTGTCCGCACGGTGGGGGACGGCCTCCGTGGTCCCGGGCTCAGCGACCAAACCCTTTGTCAGCAGGCTCTAAGGCAACTCGGGATCGAGAACGTCTTTTCATCATGCTGCTGGACGCAGAGCGGCGAAATGCGAGGTGCGGGTCGGGGCCAGAGGTGTTCCGGCGAGCCATGCGTCGAGCCTGGCGAGGTTCATCGCCGCGGAGATGAGGAGGTGCTGGAGATGGGTCTTGGCGATCCCGCGGTAGCGGGACCGCCGCAGGCCGAAGCCTTTGACGCCTTGGGCGATGGTGCCCTCGACGCCTGCCCGGTGGGAATAGCGTTGCTGCCATTCGTCGGTGCTTTGCCTCTGTCGTGCGCGTTGCAGGGCCTCATGCTCCTCTCGTGGGCGCAGGGTGATGCGTCGGCCTTTGGCCCCGCGGGTGCACAGGTCCCGGCGGAGACAATGCTTGCAGTCGCGCATTGAAAAACGCGCACGGATGACCGGAGTTCCGCCTTGGTCGGTTTCGTTGGCCCAGGGCAGGCTGGTGGCTCCGGTGGGGCAGGTCATGGCGCGGTTGTCCCAGTCGATGGTGAAGTCGCTGACGGCGAAGCCGTTGCCCTCGGCGCTTTGCCAGGCGTTGTCGGGCATCATCGGTCCCAGCAGTTCGATGCCGCGGCGATCGGCGCGTGCGAGGTTGTGCGCGCTCATGTAACCCTTGTCGGCCAGATGCACCGCCGGCGTCAGCTCACGCGAGGCCAGGGCCTCCTGAACCTGGTCGGTGGCCTCGTAGTCGCTGCCGGGCGACGGGGCGGTGATCACGTTGGTGATCACGTGCGGGGCGTCGGTGTCGCAGATCTCGGTGAGGTGAACCTTGTAGCCGTCCTCGTCACATGCCGAAGCGTTCGTCGGGGAGTCCATGTGGGAGGGAAGCGCACTCGTGCTCGTTGATCCCGAGGCCAGCCTGTTCTAGGAGGGGTTCGGGCGCATGGCCGGTGCGGAACACGAAGCCGACCCCCGCTGGTTCGGTGCGAAGCTCAAGCCTGTCGGGCGAGTCATTCGGGTCTGTATGCCAACGACAGCCTGCCTTGTTCAACGATTCCGTGATCGCCCTCAAGGTCATGTGAGAGGAATAGGTGGTGAGTACGTTCATTCCTGGCGCGGGGAGCTCAATGGGGTCGTGTCGAGCTTGAATGCTGATCATCGTCACGGTGCGGCAGTGGCAGACGCATAGTTCGACGTGTCCGTATGAGAAGAGACGGGGCCACCTTGTCCGCTGGCTGATACGGCCGATGTCCCATGGCGGGCCGAGGGTTTCGGCGATGCTGTTCAAAGATGCGCCGCAGCGTAAGGGCCCGATCTCGCCTGTTGCACCGAATAGAGCCATGATGGCGAGCGCTGTCACGATGCCGGAGCATAGTGGCCCACTTGAGGCGTCTGCGAATGAGTGAAGGCCCTGCGGGCATCCCCGAGGGCCTTCTGAATCTCATTGTCAGTCAGGGAATGTGCGCACTATCGAGGCTAGCGTTCAGGCGGTTGAGTGCCTTGAACTTCGACAGCACTTCGTGGGATGTCCAGACGGCGAGGCCGGACGTTGCGAGGAGGGTTGGTGAGCTCTACCCGGATCCGGTGGAACTCGAAAATTGGTGAAGGCACGCCGGGGCAGTGCCTTCGTAACACGTGATCGAGGGCCCCAGACCCTGCGCGGCTGGGCCGCCCTCCGCTGACGCGCCAAGGAGCGCGGGGACGCCGCAGGCGCGGCGCGGTTTGTCGGGGAGCCGGGAGGAGCGACCCGGCCATTCCGATCGTGCTCAGCCGTCCCGAACACCACGCTGCTCCGCAGAGTGGTACATGGGGGCGTCTGGCTCCGACTGCCGCGCACTTTGCCCGACGAGATCGGCGTCTCCACCTCCCACTCGGCCGCTTTCGAACTGATTCGGGACGCTGCGGGCCGGCCAACCTCCCCGCAGGGTAACCCCGTGACAGACGCGCAGCCGGTGGAGTTCCCACCACACGATGGCGCTCACCATGATCGGGCCGCCGAGGAACAGCAGGCACGCGATAGCCGGCGGTCCTCCAGGCATTCCGTTGAGGGCGAAGCACTCCCAGACCAGGACGCCGGTCAGCAAGGCCGGGAGCGCGGGGTGGACGGTGCCCAGGCCGAAGCCGGTCCGTACGACCCTGCCGGAGGCGAACAGGAATACGAGCGCAAACCAAATGAACGTCGCCACGGCCGCCTTGACTGGCCAGCTGGCGTCGTTCAAATTCACCTCGCCGTCAGGCAGCCACACCATGAGGCCGAGAAGGGGAGCGTAGGCGAGGAGCAATGTGCCGGCGTAATAGCCGAGTTTGCGCAGCGGGCTTCGCAGGGCGGTCCGCATAACCGGGCGCTCTTGGGGCGGCGCGCAGCGGATGAGTATCCCGATGACGACCGTCGCGGTGGCGACGAGCAGCCAGGGCGCGACGATAAGTGTCAGAAAGGGTTCAGAGATCTTCTCGCGGAGGACGTCCTCTGGGGTGGCGAACGATACGAGGAGCACGAGCGACACCGTGGGCGCCGTCCACGTCCGCAGTCTCTTGATGCGCGTCACCATCGGGTCGTGCACATCCGGAGGGGCATCGTCGCCGAAAAGGCGCCAGACGAGGAGGCGGGCGCTGCGGAAGAAGTAGTACAGCGCCAGCAGGTAGAGGAGCCACCGCGCGGCCACGAAAACCACCAGCAGGAGCAACAGAGGGATGAGCCTGTTGGGGAAGAGGGAAGGCCTTTCCGGGAAAAATCTCCGCTGCAGCGGGGGCCAGTTCCAGATGGGCGGGGGCCGGTCGGAATGCGCCGAAGGCCGCCAAGCCCGGTGTAATAGACGGAGTGCGACTGAAGTGGGCTCTGGTCGGGATTCCGTCAATGCTGTGCCGCCTTCCGCCGCTCCGTCATCTTCGATGACAGTCCCCCCGGGGTTCGGAACTACTTGGTAAGACGACGAGTCCGGGCAGTTGGTTCGGCCATCGACTCGATGGCGTCGGGCCCACACGACGAGTCAGCGCTGCTCCAGCAGGCCCATTGCCGCGTTCGCGTGCACCTGCATGGCTTTGCGGGCGCGGCATTCGTTAGCCATAGAGTTGCGTGATCACGGCAGCTCACTGGAGTTGGCACTTGAACCGTCGACATTCAGTTGCGGAGCGCGCCGCGAGATCGTCGCCGATGGCTCAGGTCACGGGGTGGTGGGGCGCTGGTGCCCGGATCGGTAGCGGCCCGGGGTGGTGCCGATGATGTTGGTGAAGGCTGAGATGAAGCTGCTGGGATTCGCCCAGCCGCAGGCGTGGGCGACGTGGGTCGTGTCGTGTCCGTCGGCGAGAAGGACGAGTGCGTGATAAATGCGTAGTTGTGTGCGCCATTCGTAGAAGGTCATGCCGAGTTCGTTGTGGAACAGCCGGCTGAGAGTGCGGGCGCTGGCTCCGATCGCCTGCCCGAGTTCGGCCAGTGAGGTGTTGTCGCCGGGCTGCTCGTACATCATCTGGGCAATGGCTTGCAACCGGTCGTCGTGCGGTTCCGGCAGTTGCAGTGGCTGCTCGCGTGCTTCGTGGAGTTCGTCGACGAGGACTCGACGGAGGCGAGCGCTCGCGGCCCGGTCGTGGTCGCCCGCGGCGCGGTCGTAGTTGCGTGGGCCCGTGAGGGTGAGCAGGATTTCGCGGGCGAGGTCGGAGACCGTGAACACGGCAGGCTGGCCGGGCACGAGCCGGGCCAGGGACGCCGGTAGGAAGAGGATCCGCATATCGGTGTGGCTGTGTGCGCGGTGGTAGTGCGTGAACCCGGCGGGGGTCCACGCGACTCGATTGGCCGGCACGATCGATGTGCCACGTTCGGTGTGCACGGACAGGACGCCACGGGCCGCGTACACCAGATGTCCACGTGAATGGGAATCCACCGAGCTTGTTCCCCCCGATGGCCATAGATGTACGCCTCCGGACGGCCATAGATGTGACGTCGGACCGGATCGGGCAAGTTGGCGGCCAACAGGCATAACTTGGCATTCTACCGGTGGCCGGTCACAGCGCTTTCTCGCGACAGTGGATGCATGCGCGATGAGATCTTCGGTATCGCGACAACCCATGTCTCCGAGGTGGGGTGAGATGAGTATGACCATGCGAGCGGCGGTCTGTGTCAGGGCGGGTGGACCGGAGGTGCTGGAGATCCGTGAGCTGCCGGTACCGGCGGTTCGGGAGGGCTGGAGCCTGGTGCAGGTGAAGGGCGCGGGCTTGAACCGGTCGGAACTGAGGACCCGCCAGGGGCATTCCCCGAGCGTGACGTTCCCGCGTGTGCTCGGGATCGAATGTGTGGGAATCGTGGCAGCCTCGACCGATCCCGAGTTGCCGGATGGGACGACCGTTGCGGCGGTGATGGGTGAGATGGGCCGGGAGTTCGACGGCGGCTATGCGGAGTACGCGTTGCTGCCGAACTCGCTGCTGATGCCGGTCACCACCACGTTGCCCTGGGACGTCTTGGCCGCGCTACCTGAGACGTACCTGACCGCGCAGGGCTCGCTGGACGCGTTGGGAGTCGTGCCGGGTGGCCAGGGGCGGTTGCTGATCCGTGGCGGGACGTCGTCGGTGGGGATGGCGGCCGCGTCGATCGCGGCCGGCTACGGCGTCGAGACCGCGGCCACGACCCGGCGGCAAGGCAAGGTCGACGCGTTGACTGAGGCCGGCGTCGACCACGTGCTCGTCGACGCCGGGGGACCGCTGACGGCGAGCGTGCACGCGGTCTGGCCCGAGGGTCCGGACTATGTTCTGGATCTCGTCGGGGCGCGCACGGCGGTGGACTCGCTGCACCTGGTCCGTCGCGGCGGGACGGTGTGTGTGTCGGGCTCCCTCAGTGGGTGGCTGATCCCCGACTTCGAGCCGATAGCGATGATCCCGTCCGGAACCAGGCTCACGGCTTTCCACAGCGACGACTTCAAGGGCAGCGCGGGCACGACCGTGCTGCAGCGGATCGTCCACGAGGTCGAGGCCGGCGTCTATCGACCCAACGTCGACCGTGTCTTCGGCCTGGACGACATCGTTGCGGCCCACCGGTACATGGAGAACGACCAAGCCACCGGGAAGCTCGTCGTGGTGCCCTAGTGCCGCGTCAAGCAACCTTTGCCCTGTAATCTCTGGGGTGTCAGCTCGTGCTGAGTGGTGCATTTTCCTCGGCATCGAGCTGATGGTCCGCCCAGACGTAGCTTTCGGGAAGCAGGTCGGTGATGGAGACAGTGCGGAGTCTGTCACCTGTGCCGACGATGACCTTGAGGGCTGGGAAGTAGTCGAGAAGGACCTGGCGGCAGCGGCCGCATGGGGGCACAACGCCTCGGTCGCGGTCGCCCACGGCAACGAGGGTGTCCAGGTCGTAAGCACCCTGCGCGGCAGCCGTACCGATGAGGACTAGCTCCGCGCAGGGGCCGCCGGTGAAGTGGTAGGCGTTCACCGCCGTGACAATCCGGCCGTCTTGGTTGCGGGCGGCGGCCGCCATGGTGTGGTTGTCGCCCCGGCAGCGTGTGGCCGCGACATGCGCCGCAGCCTGGATCAGTTCATGGTCGACGTGGTTGAGCTGTGTAGTCATCTTCTCTGCCTTCATGCGGTGTCAGGCGGCGTTCGCCGGGGCGACCAGACAATACGTCACAACGGGGCGAACGTTGCCTGATGCGGCACTAGTTCCTGGGCGAGCATGAGCGATGCGCCGGAGTGCCGAAGCTCGTGCGGGTGCCGGTGGCCGCGCTGGGGGTGTCAGCGCTCAGGTGATCAAGACGCTACAGCTCGGGTTGTTCACCCCGTCGAGCCTCCCTTTCCTTCCACTCACGGCGTTGCGCCGCTCGCTCCGCTGTCACACGTGCGTGCCGTGCCCGATCCAACTCCCTTGCACTCGGTTGCCTGCGCTTCTCATGCCTGATCGCCAGCCGAACCGACCAATAAATGATGAAGAAGAGCGCGACTGCCGGGACAGCCCAGTTCAGCAACAGGAAGAAAATCTCAGCCACGGGAGCCGCCCCGGCCCTTCCCCCGCCGCTTGATGGACCAAGCAGCAAGGACGCCCGTGAGCGCGAAGCTCAGCGCAAGGGCCACGTACGCGGCCATCTTGTACGGTCCTACCTCGAAGGGGTCCTCACCGTCGGCGCGGGCCAAAGCGAGCAACTCGAAGGCGGTACCCACCACAAGGAGCTGTATTACTGCGAAGGCGGCAAACGCCTTGAAGAGGGACACGCGGCGATTATGGCTTGCCGCGTACATCACATCCAAGGCCAGACTCCGGCAAGGATCTCCGGTTCCGGGAGCAGCACCACTGGGCCCCTGCGGTGCGTAAATCGCTGAGGTGGGGCCTGCTCTCCCGCTCGTCATCGACCCTGGCCCGCTTCCCCTTCAGGCGGGTCGACGGCAGACGGAAGAGCAGGCTGAGCGGGGTGTGGCTGGACGCGCAGGTCAGGACCTACTCATACGGCCGCTCGGCGACGCCTGGGGCTGGGGCCGCCGCCGGCCGAGCGTCGACATCTCGCCCCTGGTGGCGGTCACCCTGGCCCGCAGCGCGTACGTCTGCTCGTCTGCGCCGGCGCCGCGCTCATCTACTTCCCGGCCGCCTGTGGAACAACCAATGACTCCCAAGCGGCGTGGCCGCTGCTCGGATCGACCTTGGCCCCGCCCTGTCGAGAGAGCCTGCACTCTCGCGTACTCGCTGGACGTGAGATGTAGTCCGCCCCGGCACCTTCTCTGGGTGACGGGGCGGCTCCATTGCGCGTTTGGGCTGGTACAACGCGCGGCATTGCAGGCTGGCAACAGTCCGAAACAGGGTGTCTGTCGCTCGCGCCCTAAGCCCCAACAGCCCATCGGACGGAATAGGCTCATGCGGCAGTCGGGCCGGGGCGCAAGGTAAGGGGAACGGGTGAGCAAGTCCTTCGTGCATCTGCACGTGCACACCGAGTACAGCATGCTGGACGGAGCGGCCAAGATGAAGCCGCTGTTCAAAGAAGCCGAGCGGCTGGAGATGCCAGCCATCGCGATGTCGGACCACGGCAACATGTTCGGTGCGTACGAGTTCCAGTCGGTGGCCAAGGGCAGCGGTGTCAAGCCGATCATCGGGATTGAAGCGTACGTGGCGCCGGGGTCACGGTTCTTCAAGAAGCCGGTCTTCTGGGGCTCGCGAGCGGAGACCGGTGTGGCCGATGGAGAAGGCGGCAAGGACGTCTCCGGCGGCGGCCGGTACACCCATATGACCATGTGGGCCAAAGACGCGGACGGGCTGCGGAACCTGTTCCGGCTCTCGTCGCTTGCCTCGTTCGAGGGCTACTACGGCAAGCCGCGCATGGACCAGGAGCTGGTCGCCCAGTACGGGCAAGGGATCATCGCCACCACCGGCTGCCCGTCCGGGGCCGTTCAGACCCGGTTGCGGCTCGGTCAGTACGACGAGGCGGTCAAGGTCGCCGGCGAGTACCAGGAGATCTTCGGCAAGGAGAACTACTTCCTGGAGTTGATGGACCACGGCATCGACATCGAGCGGGAGGTCCGGGCCGATCTCCTCAAGCTTGCCAAGCAGCTCAACATTCCGCTGCTGGTCACCAACGACTCCCACTATGTCACCGAGGACCAGGCCGACGCTCACGACAGCCTTCTGTGCGTCGGTGTGGGCAAGAACAAGGATGACCCCAACCGGTTCCGGTTCAACGGATCGGGCTACTACCTCAAGAGCGCCGATGAGATGCGGGCGCTGTTCCCCGAATTGCCCGAGGCGTGCGACAACACCCTGCTGGTCGCGGAGATGGTCAGCGACTACAGCGACGTGTTCAAGCTGGTCGACCGGATGCCGGACTACCCGGACGTGCCCGAGGGCGAGACACAGGAGTCGTGGCTACGGAAAGAGGTCGAGGCCGGGCTGGCGATGCGGTACGGCACGCCGATCCCCCAGGAGGTGTGGGACCGGTACGAGACCGAGATGAAGGTCATCGGCCCGATGGGGTTCTCCTCCTACTTCCTCGTGGTCGCGGACATCTGCCGCTACGCCCGCGAGAACGGCATCCCGGTCGGCCCCGGCCGAGGAAGCGCCACCGGCTCGATCGTCGCCTATGCCACCCGCATCACCGAGCTCGACCCGCTGGAGCACGGCCTGCTGTTCGAGAGGTTTCTCAACCCCGAGCGCATCAATCCGCCGGACATCGACCTCGACTTCGACGACCGTCAGCGCGACCGCATGGTGGCCTACGTCACCGAGAAGTACGGCAGCGAGATGACCGCGCAGGTCAACACATTCGGCACGATCAAGGCCAAGGCCGCTGTCAAGGACGCCTCCCGGATCTTGGGCTACCCCTTCGCAATGGGTGACCGCATCACCAAGGCGATGCCGCCGGATGTCATGGGCAAGGGCGTCCCGCTGGCGGACATGTTCAACCCGGACCACGCCCGCTACAACGAGGGCACCGAGATCCGCGCCCTGTACGAGTCCGACAACGACGTGCACAAGGTGATCGACACCGGCCGCGGCATCGAAGGACTTATCCGCGGCACCGGTGTGCACGCGGCGGCGGTCATCCTGTCTTCGGACCCCCTGCTCGACCTGATCCCGATGCACATGCGGGACAAGGACAAGGTGATCATCACCGGGTTCGACTACCCGTCGTGCGAAAACATGGGCCTGGTCAAGATGGACTTCCTGGGTCTGCGGAACCTGGGCATCATCGACCACGCCATAAAGATCATCAAACAGAACCGGGGCGTCGAACTCGACACCCAGACCATCCCGCTCGACGACGAAACAACCTACAAGCTACTCGCCCGTGGTGACACTCTCGGCGTGTTCCAGCTCGACGGCGGCCCCATGCGGCAGCTCCTCAAACTGATGGAGCCGACCCGATTCGAGGACATCGCCGCCGTGCTCGCCCTGTACCGGCCGGGGCCGATGGCGGCCAACGCGCATACCAACTACGCGCACCGCAAGAACGCGCGCCAGGACATCGAGCCCATCCACCCCGAGCTGAAGGATGCCCTGGAGCCGATCCTGGGTACCACCTTCCATCTGCTCGTCTACCAAGAGCAGATCATGGCCGTCGCCCGGGAACTGGCCGGCTACACCCTCGGCGGCGCCGACATGCTGCGCCGAGCCATGGGTAAGAAGAAGAAAGAGGTCCTGGACGCCGAGTGGGACAAGTTCTCGGCCGGCATGCGCACCAATGGCTACTCAGAGGACGCGATCAAGGCGCTGTGGGACGTCATGGTGCCTTTCTCCGGCTACGCGTTCAACAAGTCCCACACCGCCGGGTACGGCCTGGTCGCCTACTGGACCGCCTACCTGAAGGCCAACTACCCCGCCGAATACATGGCGGCTCTGCTCACGTCGGTGGGCGACGACAAGGACAAGGCCGCGGTCTACCTGGCCGAGTGCCGCAAGATGGGCATCCAGGTCCTGCCTCCGGACGTCAACGACTCCCAGCTCGACTTCGTGGCGGTCGGCGACACCCAGGTCCGGTTCGGGCTCGGCGCGGTCCGCAACGTCGGCGCGAATGTCGTCGAGGGCATCGTCAAGGCTCGCAAAGAGAAGACCCGTTACAGCGACTTCAACGACTTCCTGGCCAAGGTGCCGCTCACGGTCTGCAACAAGCGGGTCATCGAATCGCTGATCAAGGCGGGAGCGTTCGACTCCCTTGAACACCCGCGCAAGGGCGTGCTGATGGTCCATGAACAGGCCGTCGAGTCGGTCATCGACATCAAGAAGAACGAGGCTCACGGCCAGGACTCGTTGTTCGGCGGGATGGACGACACCGGCGACGACACGGCGTTCACGATCGCCATCCCCGACATGGAGTGGGACAAGAAGACCAAGCTCGACTTCGAGCGGGAGATGCTGGGCCTGTACGTGTCCGACCACCCGCTGGCCGGCACGGAACGGCTCCTGGCCCGCAATCGGGACACCACGATCGCGGACCTGCTCGACAGCGGCCGGGACGACCGCGGCGACGTCGGCGTGTGCGGCATGATCACGAAGGTGGACAAGCGGGTCAACAAGGCCGGCAACGTGTGGGCGATCGTCACGGTCGAGGACATGGACGCCGCGGTGGAGTGCCTGTTCTTCCCGAAGTCGTACGAACTGTACGGGCCGGAGCTGCGCGAGGACGCCGTGATGGCGGTGCGCGGGCAGATCAACAACCGCGACGGCGCCATCTCGATCTTTGCCCAGGACCTGACGCTGATCGACGTGTCCGGCATCACCAGCGAGTCCGGGCATCCCGTCACGATCCAGGTACGGGAGGAACGTCTCACGCAGGAGGCCGTGGAGGAGCTTCGCAACGTGCTGAAGCTGCACCAGGGCAGCGTGCCATTGCGGATCAACGTGCGGCAGTTGTCTGGGAAGACCGTGGTGTGTGCCGTGCCGGAGTTCTCGGTCAACGCTGAACCGAGCTTCGCCGCTGACGTCAAGCAACTGTTCGGCCCGGAAGCCATCTCGCTGTGACCGAACGGCGGCGGATTGACATCGTGACCGCCCGGGGGCCCTCGTCCTGTCCGCGTTGCCGTCGAGAGGGGTTGCTGCTCGTGCGCGTGCCGTACGGCTGGACGAACGCGGTAGGCACAGCAGTGGACGGTCGTATTGGTGTCGTGCTGTGCGCGGGGTGCGACGCCCAGGCGCCGCACCCCGCTCCGCTGTTCACGTGGTTCCACGTGAACAGCAACGTAGAGCGCGAGACCAGCGAGGAGTTCGTCCGGCTGCTGGTGGCATGGGCCGAGAATGCATCCGTTCCGCCTTTGGATGAAGGCAGGTTGGACGAGGAGATCAGCCTCTGGCGCAGCGGAAGCCTCTGACACCCGGAGCCGGGTAGCCGAAACAGACTGGAGCCCCGCCCCCGGGAAATGCTGGAGGCGGGGCTTGCGAACTGTGGAGCACGCCCGTGTCTCTGTGCCTTCACAGCCGAATCAGCATGGCATGCAGCGCCCAGTTTGTATCCCCATGTCGCGCGGCGTTTCGGGATGACCAGGCCCTTGCTGACCACGTCGAGGCAGTGACCTACCTCCCCCTGCTCCAGGCCAAGGCCCAGCGCAGGCCCTTCGAGCCGCAGGGTCTTGTGCGAGTGCCAGTGGCCCAGGCTGGCCTTCTTGGCCAACCGGGAGAACAAATGCGAGAAGGTGTCCGGGTCGTACGGGTCCGGACGGATGTCGTTCGAGGCAGTCCGGGCAAGCATGGGTCCCGGTACAACACTCACGATCGCCTGTCGATGGCTGATCATCGTCCAGGGCTGGGGTCGCACCCGACGCCGCGTTCGGACACCGCAGATCATCTTCCCCGCTGAAGGGGCGCCCGTGTGGGGCCGGCGTGCTAAGCCGCCGACGAGTTCACCGTGACGCTGGTTCCATAGCGAGCACTCCACAGTCCCGAGTGTGGCGACGGTGTGGAGGTACTGGGCGGGTCGCGTGCAAACGGTCGCACGGGTGGGCATCGCCCCTACCGTCGCAGGATATGCAGACAGTGGATGTACTGGTCGTGGGCGCGGGCCTGGCCGGCCTGCGCACAGCACGCCTGCTCGCGCAACGGGACCTGAATGTGATGGTGGTCGACCGCCGCAGGTCGCTGTCGGCGGGCATCCGCACGACCGGGATCTTCGTGCGTCGCACCCTCGATGACTTCGACCTGCCGGACCATTTGCTCGGGCCCGGCGTCCGGGACGTGCTGCTGTATCCGCCGTCGCGGCGGGCACCGATCCGACTCACCAGTGACCGGGACGAGTACCGCGTGGCCGACATGGCGGCCGTCTACGAGCACGCGCGTCGCGCGGCGGAGTCGGCCGGGGCACGGGTCGTCCTGGGCGTACGGTATGTCGACGCGTCGATGGGTTTTGTACGGTTCGCGGGTGCGGAACCGGTGACGGCCCGGTTCATCGTCGGTGCGGACGGTGCTCGCTCCCGGGTAGCCCGTGATCTCGGCCTTGATGTCAACCGGCGCTTGCTCGTCGGTGCCGAGATCGTGCATCCGATCGCGTCGGGCACGACCACCCCGGCGTTCCACTGCGTGCTGGTACCTGGGGTGGGTCATAGACGACGGCCGGCATGCGCATGTTGGCGTCGCGGGATATCCGGACGCGATGCGCACCGGCATCCGCCACCTGCTGGACGCTTTCGCCGCGGACGCGCCCGGCCGCGCGGCGCCGACCGGTCCGGTCGAGCGTCGAGGTGGTCCGATCCCGGTCGGTGGTGTGCTGCGACGGTTGGCGTGCCCCGCCGGGCTGCTCGTCGGAGACGCAGCGAGCGCGGTGTCGCCGCTGACGGCCGGTGGGTTGGACCCCTGCTTACGCATGTCCGAGCTGGCCGCGGCGGTCGCCGCCGGGTATGTGCGTACTGGCGATCAACGCATGTTAAGCCGGTACGACGGGCACGCGTTGCGGAGCCGATTCCGAGGCCGGCTGTTGCTGCGCCGCGTGTTCGCCGGCATCCGATCACCCGCCGCGGCAGAGGCGGCGGTGACCCTGCTGCGCGGTCGTGCTGGTCGTGCCTTGGCAGCGCGAATCCTGTTCGGCGACGGCTCGTTTCCGGTTGTCAACCCACAGCTCGTGGACCAGGCGATCGACCGCTCAGGCCAGTAGCGCCGGCTGGTCCGCCTGTGACAGATCGGGTGGGGCGCTTCCCACTGCCTGCCCGGCGGAGTTCGAGCCCGAGGGGGATCCGCAGGGTTGACCTTCTGCGTTGCCCCGGTTCTGGCTCAGTGCGTGATCGGCTCGGCAGAACCGGCCTGGGGCGTGGGCTCAGGGATAGATCTTCTTCTTTTCCGCCAGCATCGCCACGTACTTCTCGATCCGCCGAATTCTGGTCTCAGGTTTCTTGGCGTCCTGGATGCGGTACAAGATCGCGAAGCGGTTCTGGCTGTCCAGCATCGCGAAGAACTCCGCCGCAGCCGGGTTCGCGGCGAGTGCCCCGGCCAGGTCGTCTGGCACTGAGGCGGTCTTCGCGCCATCGTATGCGGCGTCCCAGCGACCGTCCCCCTTCGCGCGTTCGACCTCGGCCCACCCCGGCGGTCGCATCCGACCCTGTTCGATCAGCGCCTCGGCCTTACTGCGGTTGACCTTCGACCACCTGCTCTTCGGCCGCCGCGGGGTGAACCGCTGCAGCCAGTACTGGTCGTCGAACTTGCCCTTCTGCCCGTCGATCCAGCCGTAGCAGAGCGCGACCTCGAGGGCTTGGGCATAGTCCAGGGCCACAACCCCCGGCGCTTTTTTCCTGAGCTTCAGCCAGATACCAGGTGAGGAAGCGTGGTTTCCGTCGAGCCAGGCCTCGAAATCCTCGGTGGATTCGAATGAAAGGGGCGTCAAGTCTTCAGCCACACCAGCAGTGAACCACATCGCCGATGCCGGCACGGGGGAGCCGGGTCCGCGTACCTCAGGCCGCCTCTCGCCTCCGATGGTTTCGCCGTGACCACCTGGTAGCGATCCTTTCCTTGAACTAGGCCCGGTTGAACCGGGCCCCCCAGTTGTGGATCTGGTCGAGCAATTCGGGCGGGTCGAGGACGCGGAAGTCGACGCCGAGCGCGCCCAGTGCCATGGTCGGCCAGTCCAGGGAGTCGGTGGTCATGCGCATCCGGCAGTGCTCGGTGTCAACCTCCTCGACCGTTCCCCACCTGCCGATCCGCTCGCGCACGGTCGCGGCCGGGGCGTCGACCAGGACCTCCACCCGGTACGGGTGGGTCAGGTTGTCCAGGCCGGCGCGGACGAACTCGGCGGCGTCGGCGGCGGGCAGGTCGCGAGGCCGGAACCGGGAGCCGGTGCCCTTCGGCGCGGTGAGCCGGTCGACCCGGAAGCTGCGCCAGTCGTGCCGGGTGAGGTCGTAGGCGACCAGATACCAGCGGCGCCCGAGACAGACCAGACCGGCCGCAATCCGTGATCGGTGGAGTCAGCAGGCGCCGGGGATGGTCGCGCCAAGGATCGGCCGTCGAAGATGTCGCTGGGTGAACATGACGCCCGTGATACGGCCATGAATTCGGTGCGGGTGAGCGCCTCCGCCAGACGGTCCCAGCGTTTGTGGCCACGCCCACGCGAGCCGGGTCCCTACTGGACCAGCGACCAGTTCGCCTGCGGCAACGCGAGGGATGAACCGGGCATCAGCTCGCGTATCACCCTCTCAGGGATGTGATGGATCGCATCTCCTGGACGTGCTGTGTAAGGAACTCGGCGATCTGCGGGCCGGAAAGGTCGTCCACAACGATGTTCATACAGTCTCCTGCTTGAGCGTCTGCTCATGCGTAACGCGGTGGCGCCGGGTCGGCATCCCAAGTGTCGGGTTGGCGACGCTCCATGCGGCGCTCTTGCAGATCAGTTCCTTGTAGGCGGCGGCCAGCCTGCCGCGCAGGACCATCTGCTTGGCGCGGTCGTCGGCTGTGACGTACTGGATCAGGCCCTCCTTGCGGCCCAGTGAGATGCACTGGTTGAAGTAGCCGATCGTCTTGTTCGGGACCTTCCGGCCGGTCAGGCGCGCCGCGATGACGTCGGCGGCCAGCCAAGCGGTTGGAATTCCCGAGGCGCACGACATCCGTAGCGGCTTGTCTCCGGCGCCCATCGCCATGGCCGCGTCGCCGACGGCGTACACATCGGGGTGTGAAACCGAGCGCAAGGTCCGGTCGACCACGATCTGGCCGATGCCGGAAACCTCCAGGAAGGTCGCCTTCGCGATCGGGTGGACCTCGAAACCGGCGGTCCATACGGTGACCGCGGCGGGGATGACCCTGCCGTCGGCGGTGGTGACGTGGTCGGCTTCGACCCCGGTGATGGCGGTGTGCTCGTACGCGGTGATGCCGAGCTTGCCGAAGACCTTCCGTACATGCTCGCGGCCCTTGGGTGAGAGCCAGTCGCCGAGGCTGCCGCTGGCGGCGAGGGCGACGTCGAGGTCCGGGCGGGCCTCGGCGATCTCGGTTGAGACCTCCACGCCGGTGAGCCCGCCGCCAACCACCACCACGGTCTGCCCGGCATCGAGGCTCGCCAGGCGCTCGCGTAGCCCGAGTGCTCCGGTACGGCCGGCGATCTGGTAGGCGTGCTCGGCGGTCCCGGGTACGGCTTGGCTGTTCCAGCCGCTGCCGAGGGCGTACACGAGGGTGTCGTACTCCAGCTCTTCCGCACCGTTCGCGCCGGTGATGGCGACGGTCTTGCGGTCGACGTCGACGCCGGTGACCTTCGCGAGCCTCAGTTCGACGCCGGTGCCGGCGTAGATCTCGCCGAGTGGCCGGGGCCTGAGGTCCTGGCCGGTCGCCAACTGGTGGTTGCGGACGCGTTCGACGAAGTCAGGCTCGGCGTTGACGAGGGTGATGGCGACGTCCTCGCGGCGCAGCCGCTTGGCGAGGCGGCCGGCGGCGCTGGCTCCGGTGTATCCGGCTCCGAGAACGATGATGCGGTGCTGCATTTCAGGCTCCTGTCCGGTTCGGATATGTCACTTGAACCGGATGGCCCGCCGTTTCCTGACAGGAGCGCATTGTGAGACACGTCACATCACGAGCAGGGGCTCCCCATGGCTGGCCGCCGCCCATTGCTCGGTCGCGCGTTCGAGCTTGTCGGGGTTTGCCTGGGTACGGCAGGCGGTGATGCCCTCGGCGGTGACCTCCAGGCACATGATGGCGACGACCCGGCCCTCCACGACGGCCACAACGGCGGGTTCGCCATTGGCGGTCCAGGCGTACACCTCGGGCGAGCCGCCGACGATGGCGCGCTTGGCCTCGGCGGGCTTGAACATGCCCCACACGAACTTCGCGACCGCGACGGCTCCCTCGAACGCCTTGGTACGTGCCGGAGCCTTCCCTCCGCCGTCGCCGATGGAGATGGCGTCCTTGGTGAGCAGGCGTACGAGCTCATCGGTCTGGCCACTGGTGGCGGCCGCGAGGAACTCCTCGACGATCCGCTGGGCGGCGGCCTCGTCGATTTCGGTGCGAGCTTTTCCGTACGCGAGATGCTTCTTGGCACGGTGAAAGATCTGCTGGCTGGCTGCCTCGGTGATGTCGAGGATCTCGGCGATCTCCCGGTGCGGGTAGTCGAAGGCCTCCCGCAGCACGTACACGGCCCGCTCGTTGGGGGACAGGCGCTCCATGAGAGTGAGGACCGCGTACGAGACCGATTCGCGCTGCTCAGCGGTGTCGGCCGGGCCGAGCATCGAATCCCCGGCGAGCAGCGGCTCGGGAAGCCATTGGCCCACGTAGGTCTCGCGGCGCGCCCGCGCGGAGGTGAGCTGGTTGAGGCACAGGTTGGTGAGGACCTTCGTCAGCCAAGCCTCGGGGACCTCGACGCGGTCGACGTCGGCGGCTTGCCAGCGCAGGAACGTCTCCTGCACGACGTCCTCTGCCTCGTCCGCGGAACCGAGGAGACGGTAGGCGATGGCCTCCAGGCGGGGCCTCGACAGCTCGAACCGGTCGACGTCATCCACCGTTAAAGGCATGACCCGATCCTAACGGCGTGTCAGCGCACGCTGTGTGCCTCCTGTCAGTCAGACGTAAAGCAACCGAGGGCGACCAGGAAGCGGCGGAGGAGTCCCCGTGAGCGACAGGCCGCTAGTTCGGTGGCGGAACCGTCATAGGCTGTTGACGAACTGTGTCGCTTCGGTTTGTCCCATGCCGGTCTCGCCGATGACGAGGTGGATGGCCTGGTCGGTGCGGCCTTCCTGCTTGAGACGTCGTACGCGGGTGGCGAGATCGTCCTGGGATTGCCGAGGCTGGAAGGCGGGGGCGCAGCGAATGTGGGCTGCTGCGGCGCCGGTCCGGGTGCGAAGCCGTTGGGCGGCGGTGTCATGGGGTGAACCGGCCGGGTTGATCGGGCAGCTTTGGCAATGACGATGATGACTGCTGTGACGCCGCCGACGACGACGGCTAGCACGATAAGGATGACGAGGAGCTCTGCGACGCCGATGTTCGGCGCCCCGGCTAGCCATACGCTCATGTCAGCCACGTTATCCTGGGTCTGATCACAGCCCTTGCGGAAGATCTAAACCGTCTGGGCTTGTGTGATGGGGAGCTGTGAGGACTCAGGGCCGGGTATCTCCAGCCGCTTAGCAGGAAGCCCGTCTTGGGATAGATCAAATTCTGGGCTCCGACTCGCTCGGTTGGCGCACGATGATGCGCATTCCTGATCCGACCATGATCGCGGCGACGAAATCCGTGCCGAGCCGCAATGCTCGAAGCCTTTCACGCCCGCACGAAACACGGTGTACCTGAGGCGCAGCTGTCGAGCAGGTCCACGTGGCGAAGGAGCCGTCGGCCGGAGGAGTCATCCAGTCGGCGAAGGCACAATGGGATCCTTGCAGGCGGCTAGCGCACTGGTGACCGCCTTGCCGTCCACACCATCCTTCCAGCCGCTCCCAGCAGGCGTCTTGCCCTGGAGGACCTGCTCGATTGCCTCGGGAGTGGCGTACTTGATTTCCACGTCAGCCAAACACTCCACCTGCTTGTCGGAGTACTCCTTGTATGCGGGGTTCGACCTCATCTCCTGAACGAGCCGCCCCCGCAACGACGGCGCCTCCGCTGCACACCCCGCGCCTCCAAGTAAGCCTCCAGCGACCACAACCGCAACCAGACCGACCCTGCGACGCACCCTGATCGCTACCGCTCGGACCCAATTGACGTGCGGTGAGGAGCCTCGACTTCTTTGTCTTCTTGGCAGGCGGCTCGGCGTAGGGCGTACGCGGCGGCCATAAGCGCGAAGCCGAGCCAGATGGACGGCAGCTCCCGGCCACCTGAGGGCAGCGCCTCGAAGGCGACGAGCAAGAAATCCTCGCTTCTTAGCACCCTGCCCAGAGCGTTCGCCAGTACGTTCACCACCCCACCGGCGATCAGCAGCCCGATCACGACCTGGGTGAACCGGCGTCCAGGCCACTTGCCCGTCAGTGCCACGAGCAGCGCAGGAAATGCGAATATCAGCAGCGTGGACTCGATAACCGTCAGCCAAAACAGAACATTCCCACTGAACGCCACTGAGGCGAGGGCGCCGAACCCTAAACCGGCGTCTGAGCTCGCGATCTCGCAGTAGCCGGACGTCGTCCCGGCCCAGCCGCACGGGGAATACAGCGTCGGAAGCAGAGCGAATATGCCGCTAATCAGTCGCCATAAACTCTGTCGCATATTCCGCCCCAAAAGTGTTGATCACGACGGATAAGAAGTATGCCACAGTAACGGGTTCGTGTTAAGGGCGTGATTGAAAGGCTCTCTTTTTGCTGCGCGTTATTTGCAGATGTTCGTAGCGAGGTCGGCGTCGGGCGAGTCCGCCCCGGGTGGGGCGGTGAGCCATGTCGGCGATGGCGGCCCAGCGGACGATCGCCCCGGAGACGGCGGGGTCGCGCTCGTAGTCGCGGGCCAGGCGGCGGCAGGCGGTCAGCCAGGCCAAGGTCCTCTCTACCATCACCTGCGGGAGATGACGTTGAAGCCGCGCTGGTCGGCGAGCTTGCGCACGATCTCCAACGTGGTGCGCAGGGTGTCACGTGCCCAGTCCACCAGGCGTCCAGCGAAGCCCTGGTCGGCGAAGACGTGCCGGATCGGGGTGGTCAGGTATGCCGACAGCAGGGCGGTCTTGGCGCCGTCGCGGTCCTGTCAGCTTCTCGGTGACGCCGACCTGCTCCCACTGCTGGAGGTACCAGTACACGGTCTGCCAGGTCGGCAGCTGGGTCAGGCCCGATCCGCAGATGGCATTCCAGTTCCGACTATGGAAGGACCTGGTGCGCACCGACCCGGCCGCGATGGCGCCCCAAGGTCGCTGAACACCTCCAGCAAG
Organism: Nonomuraea sp. NPDC049784; assembly: GCF_040659615.1. Lineage (NCBI taxonomy): Bacteria > Bacillati > Actinomycetota > Actinomycetes > Streptosporangiales > Streptosporangiaceae > Nonomuraea > Nonomuraea sp. NPDC049784. The sequence continues at coordinate 76,907 of NZ_JBFAMX010000003.1, read as the reverse complement.
TCAGCTGACCATCCCGTCCGGATCTCTTGATTCTATCAAGAGTTGAGGTTATAAAGAGATTCGTGCATGAAGAGACCTCCGAGGACACGTTCTTCCGCGAGCTCGGCAGCGTCTGCGCCGAGCTGCGCCAGGCGTTCGCCCGGCACGTGGGCATGAGCCCGCAACGCGTACAGGTTCTCGTCCGGCTGCGGCGCGACGGCGAGACCAGTCACAGCGACCTGCGCCAGGCGCTGGGCATCGACGGTGCGAGCGTCACCCGGCTGGTCAAGGAGTTCGAGGCCGAAGGGCTGGTCAGCCGGCGACTCGCCCCGGCCGACAACCGCTACACCCTGGCCGCGCTGACCCCCGCCGGCGAGCGGGTGGCGGCCGACCTTGAGCGAGCACACCAGGCGTACCAGGAGCGGCTGCTCTCCGGCACCACTGCCCAGCAGCAGGAGATCGTCCTGGACGTCCTACGCCGCGTCCACGCGAACGCGACCGAACAGGAGAGCCGATGACAGACCACGTGCGGGCCGCCGCGCAGCGCATGTACGCCGCGTTCAACGCCCACGACCACACCGCCGCAGAGGAGATCTTCACGTCGGACTTCTACAGCCACCCCCTGGGCACCACCGGACCAGGAAGCGTCACCCGGTCCTGGCAGCAGTTCCACGAGGTGTTCCCCGACGTCCAGGTCGTCGTCGAGGACATGGTCGTCGAGGGAGACACCGCCGCCGTCCGCACCAGCGTGCGCGGCATTCCCGGCCGGCAGCCGCCGACCATGCTGGAGATCTTCCGGGTACGCGACGGGCGCATTGCCGAACTGTGGGGCCTGTCCTCCCTGCGCCGCGACTCCTGAAGTCGGCCTCTGACTTCAAACGGAAATTCGGTAGATGGGACATGATCGGCGCATGGTCTGAGTGGTGCAGAACAGGGCGCTCGTTCAGCCGAATCGGGCGGCCAGTCGCTCGAGTGCGCGCTCGTTGGCCCGCCGTACGAGGAGGGGGACGAGGGCCGCGCGGCCGGGCAGGCGTACGCCGCCGGTTGCCGCGAACAGCGTGCCTTCAGCGACGGGTGCGGCCGCGAGCCCGATCAGCAGGAATCTGCTCTGCATCCAGATCAAGCCCGGCCGCAGGTCCACCTCGAAGCAGGCGCGGAAGCCGTACCGGCTGCGGGCGTGGGCGACAAGGCCGGACTCGGTCTGCTCGACGCGTACGGATCGCATATCGGGTTCGAACGTGCCGAGCCCCCGCTCCAGATCGCTCGCCACCCGCCACACCTGCTCGAACGGCGCGGGAATGACCCGGGTCGCCACCGCTGCCCCCGATATCGCCGAGGCGAGCACGTGCAGCCTGCGGACGGGGTCAAGCTCGGCCACCGGCCACGAACCACTCATGCCGACCACGCCTTCCTGAAGTTGTCTCTGGCTCTGAACAGCCGGGACTTGACCGTCCCCACGGGCACCTTCAGCAGCTCGGCCGCCGCCCGCTCGTCAAGTCCCTCCACGTCGCGAAGCATCAGCACCGCCCGGTGCTCCGGCGAGAGCCGGGCGAGCATGTCCCTGATGTCCGCCGCCTGCTCCAGGTCGGCGGGTGAGGGCAGGTCGTCCTCGAACTCGACCGTGTGTCCGTTCCGTTTGGCCACCCTCACCGCCTCACGTACCGCTATCGCCCTGGCCCAGCCGTACAGCGCGGCGGGCTCGCGCAGGCCGCGCAGGCCCTTGAAGATCGCGATCAGCGCCTCCTGTGCGGCGTCCGCGCCATCGGCCAGCGCGATGGGGCCGCAGATCCGGGTGACGTACGGAGTGAGCAGGTCGAGTAGCTCGTTCATCGCCATGGTGTCGCCCCGCTGCGCCGCTCTCACCAGATCGTTCATCTGAAGCATCCTGTCAGCAAGGTGACGTGCGACGGGCGGTGACGAAACACTGCTTCTCCCGGGGATCTGAAACCTGTGTCACCAAGGAAGAGGAGCGCTCGGCCGCGAACGTTCCATGCCATCCGTGCGGCTCACTGCCCGGGGCAGCCGGGAGACGATGACCGTGCCGGCGAAGAGAGCCAGGCACACGGGCTCGTACACGAGGAGATTGAGCCAGTAGAACGGGGTGTCGAGGCTCGCTCCGATCCCGAACGCCCAGACCAGGCCCGCGACGCCGCGGACCAGGAGTCCGGTGGCGACCGCCCATGCGCCCAGCCTCTTCAGCGCGCCGGGGATCCGGCGGCCGAGCCAGGCAGGCCGGTCCATGGCGATGAGGACCAGCGTCGCCGCGGCGAGCAGCAGCGCCAACGGCACGAGCAGGACCCGCGGCGTGAACGGAACCACGAAGTTGAGCACAGCCCGGGACAGCGAGCCGGCGTCCCGGGCCGGCCAGGTGCTGCCGGTCATCCAGTACAGGTGCGCGACGGCGTCCGCCGCCAGGACCGTGACCACCGCGATCCCGGCACGTGCTCGCGTCTGGTGTTTCACAGCTACCGCCTCCTGATGGTTGTGAGGTCACTTCATGACCGAAGAGGGCCGGGACCCGGCCCACGTTCCCTGTGACGTCGGTCACCGCTCGTCGCCTCGCCCTGTGATGGAGAGCACATGGAACGTCCGGCCGGTCCGCGTGCTCTTCCGAGTCGAGACATCCGCAAGGAGGAAGCGATGAGAACGCTCAAGCGCATGACCTGCGCGATCACGGCCGTCCTGGCTGTCGCCGGCGCGACCGCCGGGGCCGCCGCAGTTCGGGAGACCTATGTGTCGATGCCCGGGGCCGATGCGCCGGGCCCGGCCGCAGATGACCGTGTCCATGTGCTGAAAGTCGGGTCGCCCGGCGCCCGGCAGGTCGTGGTGCTGGTGCCGGGTCAGTTCGGCGCCGCGGGTGGCCTCGCGCCGCTCGCCCGAGAGCTGGCCGCCCGGCTGCCCGGCACCCAGATCTGGGCCGTCGATCGCCGGGAGCAGAATCTGACCGACCTGCGCGGGTTCCGCCGCTCACCGGACCGGGCCGCCGACTACTACCTCGGTGAGCACTACCGGGCGCAGACGCCACAGACCGTGCCATACGTCGGGCAGTGGGGTCTCGGAGTCGAGCTCGCCGACCTGCGGCGGGTGGTGCTGGCGGCAGCCGACGGCGGGCGCCGCCGGGTGATCCTGGGCGGGCACTCGTGGGGCGCGACCACCGCGCTCGCCTACGCCGGTTGGGACTTCGACGGCCACCCCGGATACCGCGACCTGTCAGGTCTGGTGCTGATCGATGGCGGTGTGCACGACGCCTTCGCCGGGGAGGGCTACACCTACCGGCTCACCACCGACCAGGCGGACGCCCGGCTCGCCGAGATCGCGGGTGGCGAGGTCTTCGACGAGTCCCTCACCATGGGCCGGACCGAGACGTTCGCAATCCTGCAGCAGCTTGCGGGCAAGTACGCGGCGGCCCTCCCAGACGAGCCCTCGGCGGTGGCCGGTCACCTGCCGGCCGGGCTGCGGCCACCGGCCCAGGTGACCAACGAAGGACTGGTCGAGTGGCTGTTCGTCACGCATCCGCTGGTGCCGGACCTCAGCGTGAACCCGGCCTACACCTCGCCCGCCGCCCTGGCCCGCGCGTTGGCCGGCCCCGTGCCCTCACTGTTCGAGTGGTACTGGCCGAACCGGCTCAGCCTCGACCCGCTGTTGGCGGCCCCCGCGAAGAACACCTTCCTGAACACGCTGACGCCGTTCCTCGCCCGGCTCGCCGGACAGTAGCCGCCGAAGACGCTCGGGTGGCCCGGAGACTGCATTTGAAAGCGCATCGGCTGGGTGACTACGGTCTCTGAATGATCGCTTTGTCTGATCTCCTCGCCCATGCGGCCCGTGGGCATATGCCCGAGCCGGATGCCGGTCCCACCATCGTCCCGCAGCCTTCTCCGCGTGACGCAGGAGTGATCGCCTTCACCGCGCACAATGTCATCTTCGCCGACCTCGACGAGGAGTGGATCAGATCCCGGCTTCCCGACGGCGACCTCTCGGCGCCACTCAACCCCCCGTTCCTCAGAGACTTGGAAGAACGCATGGGACGCCGGATCAACAACATCGACATGCTCGCCCTGGCAGCCCCCTGCGCCGGCCCGCCGGCGATCGAGTTGATCCAGGTCACGGACACCGCCCATCCACGCGTCGAGCGAGCCCGCCGCTATCGTGACGACGTACGCGTATGGACCTGTCCTGGGGGACTACTGGTCATCGGACGAGGCGTAGCCGGTCGGTGGGAGGTCGCGATCGAGGTCGATCCGGCCAGCCGAGGACGCGGCCTGGGCCGGACGCTCGCCCGCGCGGCCAGGCATCTCACTACACACCCGCTCTGGGCTCAGATCGCCCCGGGCAACGCGGCGAGCGTCCGGGCGTTCCTCGCCGCCGGTTACGCCGCGATCGGCGCCGAAGCACTGCTCGTCCCACCTTCTGCATGACCTGGCCCTGCGGGCTCATGCTCGTTGCGCGAGGGCTCTGGGAGGGACGACTCCGCTGACGGTGGTCCCCCCGCCGGGCACGCCGCTGACCGTGAGAGATCCGCCGATTCCGGCGAAGTATGTCTCCATCGCGTTCAGTCCCCGACCGGTCGTCCCGGAGGGGAAGCCGCACCCGTCGTCGCTGACCGTCAGGCGCAGGCCGTTCTTTCCCAGCGTGAGGGCAATCGAGACTGTACGGGCACGACTGTGCCGCTCGATGTTGGCCAGCGCCTCGCACACCGTCGCGTACAGGTCATGGGCGACGAGATCAGGAACGTCGCCCTTGGGAAGGGCCCACACCTCCACGGCGATACCCGCACACGCTGACCACTCCGCCAACCGGCGCTCTAGCGCCTGCTGAACGGTCGTGGCCTCCAGCAGACGAAGATCGTCGTACAACTGCTGTCCTCTCGCTTCTCCACGAGCGTTTCGCCGCCCGCAGTTGACTAGAGGTGAGCATGTCAGAACGTACCGTCAATCCGCTTACAAGTCGCTGTCGAGTGCTCGGCTTCCCTGCGGATGGTCACTGTAGCGGGGGACGCACGTACGACGGTCATTGAAACAGGGGACGGGCCGTGGTCAGGAGGGTGCTGATCAGTGCGTTCTGTTGTCCGGCTTCGTCCAGGGCGGTGGACAGCGTTCCCGCATAGGTGCCCCGCGCCTCCTGGTGGCGGGCGCGGCCGGCGTCGGTGATGACGGTGTAGACGCCTCGCTTGTCCTCGGGGCACAGGTCGCGGTACGTGAACCCGGCGGCGTTCAGACGGCTGACCAGGCGGGTGACCGAGCTTTGGTTCAGTCCCAGGCGGGCTGCCAGGTCTTGCATGCGAAGTTCGCCGTCGTCGGCGCCCGCCAGGAGCTCAAGGGCGCGATATTCGGACAAGCCAAGGCCGTGTTGGCGCTGGAGTGCGGTGCCGAGGCGATGTTCGACATGTGCGTGCAAGGTCAGCATCTGGTTCCACATGTGCGCATCCCCGGTGGCGCTCGTGGCGATCGGGGCCGTTGATGTCATCACGTGGTCTCCTTCGGCAGTACCGGGACTCCGGCGGACGATCTAGTCATATTGACACAAGCTTCTTGTACATACATACTCTTCGAAAGTGTTTGCATATACATACAATTACCTTGGAGTGACTCCCCATGGCCTGGATCTACCTGCTGATCGCCTCAGTCTTCGAGGTGGTGTTCGCCCTGGCCACCAACGCCACCAACGGCTTCACCGAACTCGGTCCGTCCCTCCTCACGGCCGGGGCCGCCGCCGGTGGCATCTTCTTCCTCAGCCAGGCGCTGAAAACCCTGGACGTGGGTGTCGGCTACACCGTGTGGACAGGCATCGGCTCGGTCGGCACGGTGGTGCTCGGGACCGTGATCTTCAACGAGCCGATGAACATCTGGAAGGCGCTCGCCTTCGTCCTCATCATCGGCGGCGTTCTGGGGCTCAAGCTCGCCGACAAGCTCACCAAGAAGCCGGCCGCCGCCGGCTGACCAGCCCGGTCCTCACATCGATCAACCATTGTTCTCGCAAGGAGCACACCGTCATGGCCTGGTTCTATCTGTCGCTCGCCGTCGTCTTCGAGGTCGCCTTCGCGATCGGCACCAACGCCACCCGGGGCTTCACAAGGCTGTGGCCCTCGGTATTCACCCTGCTAGCCGCAAGCGGCGGCATCTTCACCCTCAGCCTGGCACTCAAGACGCTGGATGTGGGCGTCGGCTACACCATCTGGACCGGCCTGGGCTCCATCGGCACCGTCCTCTTGGGCGCTCTCATCTACAAAGAGAAGATCACCCTGCCCAAGCTGCTGTCCTTTGCCGCCATCATCCTCGGCGCCATCACTCTCAAGCTGGCCGCCGGAGCCTGACCAGTCAGATCGGTATCGGCGGTCCCTTGCGCCGCCGGGATGCCGGCAGCCCCGCGAAGCACTGCCTCGCGAGGCTGCCCCGCAAGTGGAGGGTCATCCGCTAAAGGTCGGCGGAAATGATTCTTTCGATGTTCCGTTCGGCGAGCGCGGTAATGGTGACGAACGGGTTCACGGAGGTGTTTCCGGGGATCAGCGCACCGTCTATGACGTACAAGCCGGGATAAGCGGTCAGGCGGCCGTAATTGTCGGTGGCCTTGTTCAGCACCGCGCCGCCGAGCGGGTGGTACGTGAGTTGGTCGCCCCAGATCTTGTAGACGCCGAACAAGTCGGTACGGTAGATCGTCCCTTCCTTCGCGTTGATTTTGTCGAAGATGGTCTTGGCCATGTCGATGGACGCTTGCTTCCACGACGTTTGCCAGCTCAGATCCACCTGGCCGGTCGCGGCGTTCCACGAGAACTGGGCGCGGTTCGGGGTGTTGGTTATCGACAGATAGAACGAGGCGTAGGTTTCGATCCCGGTGGGCAGCGGGGCCACTTCGGCGAATGCGCCGCCCGCGGTCCAGTTGTCGATGCCGCAGCACGGGATGGCCGACTGGAGTGCGCCGGTCGGGTCCCACAGGTGATTGGCGCGGCCGCACATGACGTTGCCGTTGTCGCCCCAGCCCTTGCCGATCTCGTTGTTCAGGTTGGGGAGCGCCCCGGTGGCCTTCAGCTTGACCAGCAGCTTGCTGGTGCCCACGCTGCCGGCGGCGAAGAACACGCGGTCCGCGGTCACGGTCTTGGTGGTCGTGGTGCCGCCGTTGGTGTTCAGCTGGTCGATGACGACCGTGTAGCCGCCGCCGGTCGCCGGCGCGACCGAGGTGACCTTGTGCAGGGGCGAGATGGTGACCCTGCCGGTGGCCTTGGCCTGGGCGAGGTACGTTTTCTGCAGCGACTTCTTGCCGTAGTTGTTGCCGTAGAGGATTTCGCCGGCCAGGGCGGACTTGGTGACCGTTCCCGCCGCTTCCTGCTTCATGTAGTTCCAGTCGTACACGTCCGGCACGAAAACGAACGGGAAGCCGGAGCGCTGGGCCTGCTTGCGGCCGACGCGGGCGTATTGGTAGCAGTCGGTGGAGTCGAACCAGGCCGGGTCCACGGTGGCGGCTCCCAGGCCGGCGTTCGCGCGGGGGTAGTAGGTGTCGTACATTTCCGCCGGGTCCACGGAAGGGAGGATGGCGGCGAAGTTCGCGCGCTTCGGGGTGACCGCCATGCCGCCGTTCACCAGTGAGCCGCCGCCGACGCCGCGGCCCTGGTAGACCGTGATGCCGCTGAAGTCCTCCGCGTCCAGAACGCCGGTGTAGCGGGGGATGTCCCGGTCGATGGGGAAGCCGAGGAAGTAGTTGAGCGGGGCCTTTGTCCTGGTACGGAGCCAGTAGGAGCGGTAGTCGGGCTCGCGCGTGTTGCAGAAGATCTTGCCGTCGGAGCCGGGGGTGTCCCAGGCCATGCCCATCTCGACCATGTGCACGTCGACGCCCGCCTGAGCCAGGCGCAGGGCGGCGACCGAGCCGCCGTACCCGGTGCCGATCACCAGCACCGGCACGTGCGCCCCGTTCGCGATCGGGCCAGCGGCCGCGGCGGCGGGGCCGCCGAGGGCCGCGACCCCCATGATGGAGCCGGCTCCGGCGAGGAAGCCGCGGCGCGAGATGCCGTTGCCCGAGGGGATGTCGGTGCTGCTCATGTGGTCCTCACTTCCTGCGCTGCGGTGTGGGTGAGGAGCCGCCGGTCAGCGTGCATGCGGCGTCGAGGCCCAGCACGTGGTTGAGGCGGCCGAACGCCAGCCATGAGCCGAGGCACATGCTCAGCTCCACGATTTCGAGCTGGCTGTAATGCGCGGTCATCCGCGTCCAGAACTCGTCGTCGAGCCCGTGGTGGTCGAGGGCGTACCGCTCGGCGTACTCGGCGGCCAGCCGGGTGCGCTCGTCGAAGGCGTCGGTGGTGCGCCACTGCGTCACCGCCTCGTCGAACTCCTCCTCGACCTTCTCCCCGTCCCGTTCCGTGCGCCAGTCGAGGCAGAAGGCGCACCCGTTGATCTGGGCGATGCGCAGCCGGGCCGCCTCGAACTCGCGCAGTCCCAGCGTGCTGTGGGCGTACACCGACATCGAGAACTTGGAGGCGGCGATCCCGATGCCGGGCACCATCTCGCCCCAGACGTACGCGATCGGGTCCTTGCCCTGGGGAATGTCGATGTTCACGGCCGGTTCCCTCCGAGTCTGCCGGGGTTCAGCGGGACGTCGAGCGCGTCGTACAGTCCTGGCTCCGCGTCCGCGAGCCAGCCGATGGCGCCCACCAGCCGGGCGACCGCGGTGGCGTTCCCGCCGGCGGAGCTGTTGCCGCCCTCGTCCGTGGCCTCGACCGTGACCTCGATGCGCGGGCGGCCCTCGATGATCACCCGGTGCGCGCCCACGCCGTTCGGGGGCGTCGGCCAGTCCGGGGCGCAGGACGGGTGGATGCGGGTGACGTGCTCGATGACGATGCGGGGCTCGCCCCCGACGATGCCCTGCACCTCGAACCGCACCGCGCCCTGGGTCCCCGCCTCGAACTCGCCCACCGTGGCGTCCAGCGGGCGCCGGTCCCGGGTCTCACGGATCTCGTCGAGCTCGACGCCGAGAGCCCTGGCCATCAGGCGCACCTGCCCGCCCCACACCATGGTCGGGACGGTCGGCGCGATCATGGGCGGTTCGTAGTCCATCGGCTGGCCCATGCCGACCAGGTACCGGACCGAGTCCGGCTGGTCGTACGTGGAGTAGTCGAAGATCTCCTGGCAGCGGATCACGTCAATGGCGGTGCCGAGCCCGCTGATCAGCAGTGGCAGCACGTCGTTGCCCCAGCCGGGGTCGATTCCCGAGACGAACAGCGAGCCGCCGCCGTCCTCTATGGCGGCCAGCACCGGCTCGCGCAGCTCGGGCGGTGCGCTGCGCTGGTCGTAGAGCGCGTACAGCGAGGGGGTGACGACTATGGCCCCCGCCCGGATCGCTCGGGTGACGTCGGCGAGTGCCTCGTCGGGGCGAAGGTCGCCGGAGGCCGCGTACACCACGGCCCGGGGGCTCGCGGCTAACACCGCGTCGACGTCGTCGGTCGCGACGATCCCGAGATCGTGTCCGAGCCCGCCGAGCTCGCCGGCGTCCCGGCCGACTTTGCCCGGGTCGTGGACGAGTACGGCCGAGAGCTTCAATCCTGGATGGGCCGCGACGGCACGGATGGCCGCGCGGCCGACGTTGCCGGTGCCCCAGACGACCGTGGACATCATGGGCGGAGCGTAGCAAGCGCTTGGTTGAGTGTATAGAGGTCGAATGCGGTCAGTCTCGTACGGCGCACAGCAGGCGGTTGTTGCCCCGCTGCCAGAGTGTGCCGATCTCCGAGAAGCCGGCCTCCCGGAGTGCCTCGACGTGATGCGACAGGAGCCGGGACTCCGAGCCGTGATGCGAGGCCCCGGCCGTGGTGCGCCGCTCCTCGTTGAGCTCGGCGAAGGCGGGGTCCGCCTCGACCGCGTCCCACCAGGCCCGCCAGTCCTCCGGCGGGTTCGCGCCGAACGTCCGCTCCGTCTCCCGGTCGTGAACGGCGTGCTCCAGGCGGGCGAGGGACGGGGTGGCGTCGTCGGTGTCCATGTGGTCGCCGTTGAGCAGCAGCCCGCCCGGGCGCAGGACGGCCGCGACCTCGCCGTACACGCCCTTGAGGTCGGAGGCGGAGATCCAGTGCAGCGCCGTCGTGCTGATTGCGGCGTCGGCAGGCCCGTCCAGTCCGAGCAACTCCGTCCACCCGCCGGCGCGGAGGTCCGCGGAGACGAACGTGAGCCGCGGGTACGCGGCACGCCCGAGCCCGAGCAGCAGCGGGTCGGCGTCCACCGAGATCACCTTCGCCTTCGGCAGGCGGTCGAGCAGCCGGGCGGACAGCGAGCCGGGGCCGCAGCCCAGATCGATCACCACCGGATCCGGCCGTCCCAGCGCCTCGACGGCGTCGATCAGGGCGGTGAACCGCTCCTCGCGATCCGGCAGGTAGCCCTCCTGTTGACGGTCCCAGCGCGACATCCACTCCAATGCGGCATCGTGAGTGAGCACGAACGTCTCCTTGTGACTGTCGTTTAAGCTTTGGTCAGTCACAAACTAGAGCATGAAAGTGTAACCGGTCAATTGGATTTCAACAGTCACACCGATGGAGTGGTCAGGGCGGCGGTGGCGCTCGTCAACGCGCTGACCCCAGGTGAGCGGCGGGGACGCGACCATCCGGCGCCGGACGACCTCGGGGCCGCCGCCACTGAGGCCCTGCGTGCCGTCTATCCGGATCGCCGCGAGGTCACCGATCCGGAGGGCGCCGAGCTGGCCGAGGTGGCCGCCCGCCTGCGAACGGTCTTCGCCGCCGTGGCCGACGGCGACATCGACACCGCGGCCACACAGGTGAACGCGCTGCTGGACGAGACCCACGCCAGGCCGATGCTCCAGCGGCACGACGGCGAGCCGTGGCACCTGCACTTCCACGGCCACGAAGGCACGATGGCGGGCGAGTGGGGGGCGGGCTGCGCCACCGGGCTCGCGATCGTGCTGGGCAGCGAGTTCAGCGACCGCCTGGGAGTCTGTACGGCGCCGCACTGCGACCGCGTCTACGTGGACGTGTCACGCAACGGCACCCGCAGGTTCTGCTCCACGGCCTGCCAGAACCGCGTCAAGACGGCAGCCTTCCGGGCCAGGGGCAGAACTCACTGAAGGCGGCGGATCGGAGCGCCGTCGAGGAAGGCGTCGATGTCCTCGACGGCCTCGCGGAAGTACGTACGGTAGTTCAGCTCCGTCACGTACCCCAGGTGCGGGGTGGCCAGCACGTTGGGCAGCGTGCGCAACTCGTGGCCGGCGGGCAGCGGCTCCGTCTCGAACACGTCCAGCCCGGCTCCCGCGATCCGTCCCGCCTTCAACGCCGCGACCAGCGCCTTCTGATCGACGATCGCCCCCCGCGAGGTGTTCACCAGGTACGCGCCGGGCCGCATCAACGACAACTCCCGCTCCCCGATCAGGCCCCGCGTCCGGTCGCTCAGCACGAGGTGGATGGAGACGATGTCGGCCTCGGACAGCAGCACGTCCATGCCTGGGGCGAGCCGCACGCCGAGGGCGTCCGTACGCTCCTGGGTGAGGTTCTGGCTCCACGCCACGACGTCCATGCCGAACGCCCGGCCGATCTCCGCCATCCGGGACCCTAGCTTGCCGAGCCCGAGCAGCCCCAGCGTGCGGCCGTGCAGATCCGTGCCCAGGGTGCTCTGCCAGGGGCCGTCGGCGCGCATGGCCGTCGCCTCCGGCAGCAGGTGGCGGGCGAGGCCGAGGATCAGAGCCCAGGTCAGCTCGACCGGAGGGGTCGAGCTGCTGCCCGTGCCGCAGACCGTGATGCCGCGCTCCCGAGCGGCGTGCAGGTCGATGGCGGCGTTGCGCATGCCCGTGGTGATGAGCAGCCGGAGGTTGGGCAGCCGGGAGAGCAGTTCGGCCGGGAACGGCGTGCGCTCCCGCATGGCGACCACGATCTCGTAGTCGTGGAGGGCGGCCACGAGCTCGTCCTGGCTGCCGAAGTGGTCGCGGAAGCTCGTCGCCCGCACTCTCGACCAGTCGGCCAGACCGAGCGCCACTCCCTGGTAGTCGTCAAGCACGGCGCAACGCAGCATGGTCGGCAATCCTATGAGGCGTCCCCCTGCTCCAGCTCCCCGGGTTGCGGTCCGGGGAGCTGGAGCCCGCTCACTGGGCAGCCAGTCGCTCTGCCTCTTCGTGCAGCGCCAGGATGAGAACCAGCTCCAGGTGGAGCTCCTCGAGATCGGGCGCCGCGAGACCGTCTAGCACGCGCATGTTGGGCCTCCCTGGATATAGGACGTCCCACGCGCCACAACGGTTCACTGGTCAGGTCTCGCTCCTGAAACGTTCCCACGCGGATTGCCGCGTCATGCCGAGCGAGGCGCCGATGCGTTCCCAGCTGACGTCCCTGCCACGCAGGTTCGCCACCCAGTCGCGCAGGTTGTCGTCCACCTGTGCTTGTACGGCGGCGATTTTCGGGAGGTGCTCGAGTATTTGCTCTTCGGTCATCGTCTCCCACGTCGGGAGCCGGGGCTCGGTGGAGGATGCGAGTCGTTCCTGTTCGAGGATTTCATTGCACAGCCCTATACATTGATCGCAAATGTGCACACCAGGACCGGCAATCATCTTGTTCACCTCCGCACTCTTCTTGTGGCAGAAAGAGCAGCGGATCTTGTCCTTCCAGTCAGGCATGGCCTGACAGTACTCCCGTCAGGCCGCACCTGACAACCCTATGTGCTCCTGCAAGATCTCCTGGCGTTCCTCGGTGATCCTGTGGCAGATCGTCACGTACGCGTTCAGCACCTTGCGGTACAACCCGCGCGCCTGCTCCAGCTGGGCGCGCAGTTCCAGGACGCGGTCCACCTCGCCGCGCTGTTCGGCCTCCATCAACAGGGCACGCGCCTCGTCCACGATCTCTTCGGCTCGCATCCTCGTGCGGCGAAGCAGTGCGGAGCACTCGTGCAGCTCTTCCAGTCGAGCCGCCGAGGCGATGAACTCAGCAGAGTGCGTGGGCGAGTCGTGCGCCGCCCGCCTGCGGAGATCCGATCCCATTTACCGCCACCTCCCGGTCAAGGTTGCCTAACTGTAGACGCGCAACTCTCGGGAGCGGATCACCGGCGAACGGCCAGGGGTATCTCAATGATCCTGGTGGAGAGGTTTCTATTCCCCGGTAGGAAAACCTCGTCCCTGAAACTCGTTCGGTCCAGGCTAAATGTGGCACTTCAGCGGCTATCAGCGGAATGCCGTAAATCTCCGTTGCTGGCAAAAGCAGGGGATGAAGATGCCCGATTGGCCCCCCTGGAGACCGGCGCCCGTCACATACTGAAACCAACTAGCAGCGCAACGTGACACAGGCGGCGGTGGTGGCGATGTCGGCAACCGGGAACGATGACGACGCGGTTGACGTAAGCGTTGTCATCCCCGCACACAACTGCCGGGCATACCTCGACAGATGCCTCACCTCCGCGCTCGTGCAGCGCGTGAAGAAGGAGCTCATCGTCGTCGACGACGGCTCCACGGACGGCAGCGGCGAGCTCCTTGACCTCTACGCCACGTACCACAAGGACAGCGTCAAGGTTGTCCACATCGACGGCAGCGGCGGCGCGGGCCGGCCGCGCAACGTCGGCATCGAGCACGCCACGGGCCGGTACGTGTTCTTCTGCGACGCCGACGACTACCTCGGCCCCGAGGCGCTGGAACGCATGGTCGCCATGGCCGACAGGAACGGCTCCGACATCGTCCTCGGCAAGATCGTGGGGCACGGCCGGCGGGCGCCGGTGTCGATGTTCCAGCAGAGCGCCGACCGCGTGGGCCTCGGCGACAGCAACGTCTACAACAGCCTGTGCTGCTTCAAGCTGTTCAGGAGGGAACTGCTCGAACGCCACGACATCAGGTTCGGCGAGGGCATGCTCGTCGGCGAGGACATCATCTTCACCGTCCACGCCTACTGCCACGCCGCGGTCATCTCCGTGGTGGCCGACTACGACTGCTACCACCTCGTGTCCAGGCCGGACGGCAGCAGCATCATGCAGCAGAAGGGCAGCAGGGACCCGCTGGCCTGGCTGGCCATGATCAGGCAGCCGATCCAGCTCATGGCCGAGCACATCGAGCCCGGCCCACTCCGCGACCACCTGCTGCGCAGGCACTTCAGGCTCGACGCGTTCGCCCAGCTCGGGGCAGTGTTCCTGGAGAGCGACGACGTACGGCGCAAGGACATCGCCCGGGAGGTGGCCGCCCTCTGCGACGAGTGGTACACGCCCGGGGTGCACGAGCTGCTCAACAGCATCGACAGGCAGCGGGCGACCGCGCTGGGCGACATCGACCGTCTGGTGCGCCTGGCCCGCATCGAGAACGCCACCGTGCGGCGCAGGCTGACCGGGCTGCGCTGGGACGGCGACCGCCTGGTGGTGACGGGATCCGCCCGGCTGGACGGCATTAGCAGGGACGACGGCCTGGCCGTGGTGCTGCGCGCGCGGCACGACCCGGCCACCGAGCTGGTCATCCCGGCCGAGCGCAAGGGGGGCGAGTTCACCGTACGGGTGGACGTGGCCGCGCTCGCTTCGGGGATCTGGGATCTGCGGGTGGCGGTCGAGCTCGAGGGGGTGGTGCGGTTCGGCAGGCTCGGGGGCGAGCGCGACAGCGGCATCAATCTCCCGCCGCCCCGGCTGATCGACGGCGTGGTGGCACTGCCGTACTTCACCCGGGACAACGGCAACCTCAGCATCGACGTCGGCGGCCACGTGGTCGCGGTGCCCGGCACGGTGCACCTCATCAGGACGAGGTGGGCGCTGGGGCACCGGCTGCTCATCGACGGCGAGGTCAGCGTCGTCGGCACCGCTCCGGCGGCTTCGGCGGTCAAGCGGATCGTCTGGCGCGAGCGGCGGACCGGATGTGAGCGGACCGAGCGCGTGCTGGCGCTGCCCGGCGGGGGGTTCGCGGCCAGGGTCGCGGTCGGCTGGCTCCCGCCGGGGACCTGGGACGCGTACCTGGAGCTCGATCTGGGCGGGCCGCCCGCCCGGTTCAGGATCGAGACCGACGCTGAGACTGTCGCGGCGCCGCGCAGGTGGTGGGGCGCGGCCCTGCTCAGGACCGTGCGGCCGTACGCGACCTCGGGGAAGGGGAGGCTGAGCACCGTGGTGCGGCGGCTGACGGCGCGGACGATCATCAGAAAGATCATGCGCTAATTGCCATCTATGTGCAGGTGCAAGACGATGTCCTAAAGTAGGGACGTTTGCTCTTGCAGGAGGTTTGGCGTGCACGTACCCGATGGCTTCTTCAACGCGGCGACATCCGTCTCGGCCGGCGTCGTGGCGGCCGCCGGTGTCGCGGTCTGTCTGCGCGGGGCGCGGCGCGAGCTCGACGACAGGACGGCTCCCATGGCCGGGCTCGTCGCGGCCTTCATCTTCGCCGTCCAGATGCTCAACTTCCCCGTCGCCGCCGGCACCAGCGGCCACCTGCTGGGCGGGGCGCTGGCCGCGATACTCGTCGGGCCTTATACGGGCGTGTTGTGTATGGCCGTGGTCCTGCTCGTGCAGTGCGTGCTCTTCGCGGACGGCGGGCTGACCGCGCTCGGCATCAACATCACGATCATGGGCATTGTCACCGTGCTGGTCGGCTGGGGGGTCTTCCGGCTGGTGGCGAGGGTCGCCAGGGGCCGGATCGTGGTGGCGGCGTTCCTGGCCGCGCTGGTCTCGGTCCCCTCGGCCGCGCTGGTGTTCGCGCTGCTGTTCTGGGTCGGGGGGACCGCGCCGATCGAGGTGGGCGCGGTGGCCGCGGCCATGGGTGGCGTGCACGTGCTCATCGGGATCGGCGAGGCGCTGATCACCGCGGTGACGGTCGGCGCGGTCCTCGCGGTCCGGCCCGACCTCGTGTACGGCGCCCGCGGCCTGGCCAAGCCGCTGGTCCTGCGGGGGGCTGAGGGTGAGACCACGACAGTGGGCGGGCAGGAGCCGGCGGCCGCCCCCGGCGCGCTCAGGCCGTTCCTGCTCGGGGGTGTCGGCCTGACCCTGGTGCTGGCCGGGATCGTGTCGTTCTTCGCCTCCTCCTCGCCTGACGGGCTGGAGGCGGTCGCGGAGAACAAGGGCTTCCTCTCGCAGGCGAGCGACCATCTGTTCGGGTCGTGGGCGCTGGCCGACTACGGCGAGGTGGGCGGCGTTCCGGTCGGGGTGGCCGGGATCGTCGGTGTCGGACTGGTGCTGCTCGTCGCCGGAGGCGTGGCCTATGCCGCGCGGAGCCGTACGAAGGTCAAGGTCTGACTCATGAGTGCGGGGCACCATCACCAGCTCTACCTGCCGGGCGACTCGGTCGTGCACCGGCTGCCGCCGCAGTGCAAGCTGCTGGCCGTCTTCGCGTTCGCGATCGTCGTGGTGGCCACGCCGCGGGAGCGGTTCTGGGTGTTCGCGGCCTACGCCGCTCTGCTGGGGATCGTGGCGGTGGTGGCGAAGGTGCCGATGCCGTACGTCCTGCGGCGGATGGTGATCGAGGTGCCCTTCGTGCTGTTCGCGTTCGTCATCCCGATCATCGGGCTGGGGGAGCGGACCAGCGTCCTGGGGGTCTCGCTGAGCGTGCCCGGGCTCTGGGCGGCGTGGAACATCCTGGCCAAGGCCACGCTCGGCGTGATCGCCTCCATCCTGCTCGCGGCCACCACCGAGCCGCGGGTGATCCTCATCGGGGCCCAGCGGCTCCGGCTGCCGAGTCTGCTGGTGCAGATCGCCATGTTCATGCTGAGGTACATGGACGTGATCGTGGATGAGATGCGGCGGATGCGGGTGGCCCGGGAGTCCCGTGGGTTCGAAGCGCGAGATTTGCGGCAGATCCCGGTGATCGCCCGGTCCGCTGGGGCGCTGTTCATCCGGTCGTACGAGCGGGGCGAGCGCGTGCACCTGGCGATGCTCAGTCGGGGATACTCGGGACGGATGCCTATTATTCAAGATTTTTCAGCCTCCGTACGCCAATGGGGCATTGCTCTCGCCCTCCCGGCCATGGCCCTCGCAGTATGGGGACTCTCCTGGTGAACTCTCTCGAAGTCAGGCAGCTCGCCTACGCCTACCCCGACGGCACGCAGGCGTTGTTCGGCGTGGACCTGTCGATCGCCCGCGGCGAGCGCGTGGCCCTGCTCGGCCCGAACGGCGCGGGCAAGACCACCCTCGTCATGCATCTCAACGGCATCCTCACCCCTGGGCACGGAACTGTCACCGTGGCCGGCACCCCGGTGCGCAAGGACACGCTCAAGGAGGTCAGGCAGCGCGTCGGCCTGGTCTTCCAGGACCCGGACGACCAGCTCTTCATGCCCACGGTCAGGGACGACGTCGCCTTCGGCCCGGCCAACGCGGGCGTGCGCGGCGAGGACCTCGACCGCGTCGTCAAGGACGCGCTGGAGCGGGTCGGCATGCTGGAGGCCATCGACCGGCCGCCGCACCATCTGTCGTTCGGCCAGCGGCGCCGCGTGGCGGTGGCGACGGTGCTGGCCATGTCGCCGGAGATCCTGGTGCTCGACGAGCCCTCGTCCAACCTGGACCCGGCCGCCCGCAGGGAGCTGGCCGAGATCCTGCGCTCTCTCGACGTGACGGTGCTCATGGTCACGCACGACCTTCCGTACGCGCTGGAATTGTGTGAACGCTCGCTGATCCTCTCCGGCGGCGTGATCGCCGCCGACGGCCCCACGCGCGAGCTGCTCTCCAACACGGAACTGCTGGCCGAGCACCGCTTGGAGCTTCCGTACGGCTTCGCCATCCCTGCGGTATGAGGCCTATTTCAGGTACCTCGTCCGCATCTTCGTAGTTTGTGCATGCCCGGTACCCGGGGATGTCGAAGTACAGTGGCTCATCGAGGAGGGGCCAAATGAAGCTGCGGCTTGCACGACACGCTCTTGGCGATGCCGTGGTGGTGGCCGTTGAGGGAGAACTCGACCTGTTCACCGCGCCGTTCCTGCGCGACGAGGTGCGTGACGCCATCAAGCAGGACAGCGCCAAGCTCGTGCTTGATCTGCAGCAGCTGTCGTTCATGGACTCCAGTGGGCTGTCGGTGCTGATCGAGGCCTGGCGGCTGGCGACGGGCGAGGGCGGCGGCGTGTCCCTGGCGGCGCCCCAAGCGCCTGTGGCGCGCATTCTGCGCACGACCGGGCTCGACCGGCGCATCAAGGTGTACTCCGACGTCGACAGCGCCGTGGGCGAGATTTGACCGCACCCCGAGTAGAACTTCATTCGGTCTGCGGGTTAAGGTCCGGGATATGGACGTGAACGGATCTGCAGCAATCATCTCCGGCGGCGCCAGCGGCCTCGGCGAGGCGACAGCTCGTGAGCTGGCCCGCGCGGGCGCCACCGTGGTCGTCGCCGACCTCAATGAGGAGCGCGGCAAGGCCATCGCCGACGAGCTCGGCGGGGTGTTCGTCAGGACCGACGTGTCGGACGACGATCAGGTGCAGGCGGCCGTGGACGCCGCCGTGGCCACCGGCAAGCCGCTGCGCGTGGTGGTCAACAGCGCCGGCATCGGCTGGGCCGAGCGCACCGTCAACCGCGACGGCAGCCCGCACAACCCGGCCTCCTACCGCAAGGTGATCGAGGTCAACCTGATCGGCACGTTCAACCTCATGCGCATCGGCGCCGCCGCGATCGCCAAGACCGAGCCGGCCGACGCCGACGGGCAGCGGGGTGTGGTGATCAACACCGCCTCCGTGGCCGCGCTGGAGGGCCAGACGGGGCAGCTCGCGTACTCCGCCTCCAAAGGCGGCATCGTGGGCATGACCGTGCCCGCGGCGCGCGACCTGGCCGCGATCGGCGTCCGGGTGAACACGATCTGCCCGGGCATCATCGACACGCCGATCTACGGCTTCTCCGCCAACGCGGACGAGTTCAAGGCCAAGCTGGTGGCGCCTGTGGTGTTCCCCAAGCGCATGGGGCGGGCCGACGAGTTCGCGCACCTGGTGCGGTCGTTGATCGAGAACGACTACATGAACGCCGAGGTCATCCGCTTCGACGGCGGCATCCGCTTCCAGCCCAAGTGAGGTCTCGTTGTCTGACGAAGTGCTCGTCGAGGAATCCGAGAACGTCGCCGTAATCACGATAAATCGCCCCAAAGCGCGTAATGCTGTGAACGGGGCGGTGGCGCGGGGGATCGCGGAGGCGCTGGACACGCTGGACGCTCGTCCCGACATTTCCGCTTATGTCCTGACCGGTGCCGGTGGGACCTTCTCCGCGGGCATGGACCTCAAGGGGTTCCTGTCCGGCGACTTCCCGGTGGTCGAGGGGCGCGGCTTCGGCGGGCTGACCGAGTCGCCGCCGAAGAAGCCGCTGGTGGCCGCCGTGGAGGGGTACGCGCTCGCCGGCGGGTTCGAGCTGGCGCTGTCGTGCGACGTCATCGTGGCATCGTCGGAGGCGACGTTCGGCCTGCCCGAGCCCAAGCGTGGTCTTGTGGCGGGCGCGGGCGGCATCATGCGGCTGCCGCGCCGGATCCCGTACCACGTGGCCATGGAGATCGCCCTGACCGGCGACCACTACCCGGCCTCGCGCCTGTACGAGCTGGGCCTGGTGAACCGGATCACGTCACCCGGGGAGGCGCTTGAGGGGGCGCTGGAGCTGGCCCGCAAGATCGCCGCTAACGCGCCGCTGGCCCTTGCCGCCACGAAGAAGGTGGTCATCGAGTCCGCGGACTGGTCGCTGGAGGAGATGTTCGCCAAGCAGAGCGCGATCGTCGGGCCGGTCTTCGGCTCCAAGGACGCCATGGAGGGCGCCGCGGCCTTCGCCGAGAAGCGCCCGCCCAAGTGGAAGGGCGAATAACCGGGGGAGGGCGCCCACCCGCGCCCTCCCGCACCACCTCCGAGGGCGCGTCTTCCGCCTTTAGCGCGCGCATAAGCGTTCCTGGCTACGGTAAAGAAAGAGAAAACGACGTACCGGGAGAGGCGCATGGGCGACTATTCGGGTTCCAGGTTCGAGTCGGCCAAGCGCGGCGCTGGGTCTCTCCTGTCCGGTGCGCTGAGCGCTCTCCTCGTCGTGGTCGCCATGCTCGCGGTCATGTGGGTCGTGGAGGGCGTCGACTTCTTCCTCAACGGGACGCTCGACCGGGAGTTCGGCATCATCGGGTGGGAGCCCGACGGGCTGATCGGCATCCTGTTCGCCCCGTTCCTGCACGGCGGCTTCGGCCACCTCATGGCCAACTCGCTGCCGCTGCTGATCCTGGGCTTCCTCGCCGGGCTGCGTGACCTGCGCAAGTTCCTGTGGGCCAGCGTGCTGATCATCCTCATCGGCGGTTTCGGCACCTGGCTGACCAGCCCCGGCGTCTACACGGTCGGGGCGAGTGGACTGGTCTTCGGTTACTTCGGCTTCATCCTGGCCCGCGGCCTGTTCGACCGCAGGCTGCTCGACATCGTCATCGCCGTCGGCGTGGGCATCGCGTACTGGGGGATCCTGGCGGGCCTGCTGCCCAACCAGCAGGGCATCTCCTGGCAGGGCCACCTGTTCGGCCTCATCGGCGGCGTCGTGGCCGGCTGGGTGCTGCGCCGCAAGCGCGAGATCCCCGCGTACTAGCGGCTAAAGGTGCGACCGCGTGTGCTCCGCGGGCGAGGAGGACAGCAGGCGGTCGATGTAGGCGAGGCCGATGGCCGAGGCCACGAAGGCCAGGTGCATGATCGTCTGCCACATGATCTTGTCGTTGGGCGTCGACTGGGCCCTGATGAACGTCTGCAGCAGGTGCACCGACGAGATGCCGACGATGGCCGTGGCCAGCTTGACCTTCAGCACGTTCGCGTTGACGTGGGAGAGCCACTCCGGCTCGTCGGGATGGTCGTCGAGGTTGATGCGGGAGACGAAGGTCTCGTAGCCGCCGATGATCACCATGATCAGCAGGTTGGAGATCATCACCACGTCGATGAGCGCCAGGACGGTTAGCATGACCACGACCTCGGCGGACGGCGTCGCCGCGGTGGCCGGCTCGGCGTGCAGGAGCACCGTCTCGATCAGGTGCCAGAGCTCGAGCGCGAACTGCCATACGTACACCGCCTGAGCCACGATGAGGCCCAGGTAAAGGGGGACCTGGAGCCATCGGCTGGCGAACATGAGATAACCGAGGCTCTTCGACCGGGTCATCGCCTGGCCGGGGCTGAGCTTTTCGGGCAAGAAGGTTTCCTACTAGTCAAGCCGGGAGGATGGGTCAACTGACGAACGGCCAGCAACGACAGGCTGCCGGTGCTGGCCAGGTTCGCGCAGAGCGTCGAGGAGGAGGACGCACTCGCCCTCCCGGAGGAGCTGTCGGGTCAGCCGAGGCGCTCGACCACGTAGTCGACGCAGACCGTGAGCGCCTCGATGTCGGCCGGGTCGACGGCCGGGAACATCGCGATGCGCAGCTGGTTGCGGCCCAGCTTGCGGTACGGCTCGGTGTCGACGATGCCGTTGGCGCGCAGCACCTTGGCCACGGCCGCGGCGTCGACGGTGTCGGAGAAGTCGATCGTGCCGACGACCTGCGAGCGGAACTCCGGGGCGGCGAACGGCGTGGCGTACGACGACTTCTCGGCCCACGTGTAGAGGCGCTGGCTGGACTCGCCCGTGCGGGCGGTGGTCCAGGCCAGGCCGCCCTGGGAGTTCATCCAGTCGAGCTGGTCGGCCAGCAGGAACAGCGTGGCCACGGCCGGCGTGTTGTAGGTCTGGTCCTTCGCGGAGTTGTCGATCGCGACGGGCAGGCTGAAGAACTCCGGCACGTAGCGGCCGGTCGCGGCGATCTCCTCGACCCTGGCCAGGGCGCGCGGCGACATGATCGCGATCCACAGGCCGCCGTCGGAGGCGAAGCTCTTCTGCGGGGCGAAGTAGTAGACGTCGGCCTCGGTGATGTCGACGGGCAGGCCGCCGGCGCCGGAGGTGGCGTCCACGAGCACGAGCGAGTCGTCGGAGCCCACGCGCTTGATGGGCATCGCGACGCCGGTCGAGGTCTCGTTGTGGGTGAGCGCGTACGCGTCCACACCCTCCTCGGCCACCGCGCTGGGGTGGGTGCCGACCTCGGACTTGATGACGCTCGGCTCGGCCAGCCACGGGGCCTTCTTGGTGACCGCGGCGAACTTCGAGGAGAACTCGCCGAACGACAGGTGCTGAGACTTGTCGCGGATCAGCCCGAAGGCGGCGATGTCCCAGAACGCGGTGGTGCCGCCGTTGCCAAGCACGACCTGGTAGCCCTCGGGGAGCGAGAAGAGGTCGGCGAGCCCGGAGCGTACGCGGCCGACCAGGTTCTTGACCGGCTTCTGGCGGTGGGAGGTGCCCATGAGGCTCGCGCCGGAGGCGGCGAGCGCGGCCAGTTGCTCGGTGCGCACCTTCGAGGGCCCGCAGCCGAATCGGCCGTCGGCGGGCTTGATGTCAGCGGGAATCACGATGTCAGCCACGTGACCAGGGTACTGACCCCGCGCGGATGATCCGGGACCGGGGCTGGAAACTGAGAAGAACCCCACAACCAAAGATCGTCCATGCCGCAGAATGGAAAGGGCCGGGGGATCTGCCATGTTCGTGATGTGAGAGCGGCGGTGGCTCCATGCCCACTGAACGGGATTCGCGCGAGGTGGTGGAGGGTCTGCTGCTGCGGCCCTTCTGGCGGGACCTCCCGCTGCCCGTGCTGGTCGTCACCGGAGCGCCGGCCGGTAATGCCGGGCAGCTGGCGGAGCGTTTCAACGGGCGCCTGCCGTACGCGAAGCCGGTCGAAGGCGCGCACAAATCACTGGCCGACCTCGTGGACGGGCTGGCCGGCCCCAAGGGCGCCCTCGGCGGCAACTGGGTCAGGAACACTCTGCTGCCCGCGCCACGCTTCCCGCTGACGGAGTTCGTGCTGTGGGCCTGGGCACAGCGCGGCGAGAAATGCGAGCCGGAGCAGTGGCCACAGAGGGAGGGGTGGCCGCCGGGCCCCGACTCGCGTCTCGGGCAGGAGGAGCTCAGACATCGGTTCAGCGCCAGGTTCGGGGTGCGCCCCAGCCTGAAGGCCGACAGCCGCAAGCGGTGGGCGGCCGGCGACTTCCTGGTGCGGGCCGCGGTCTTCTTCGTGCCGGTCGCCACCGTGCTCGCCTGGTGGCTGGACGCCGGGATCACCGACCTGATCCCGCTGGCGCCCGGCCTGCTCGCACTGCTGCTGGGCGCCGGTGCGATCGGGCTGCAGGCCGTGCGTTTCATCCGCGGCTCGGCCTTCTCCCGGTGGTTCCGCCGCCACCGGTACGAGGACTTACGGCGCAAGGTCGGCGACAGCCGCCAGAAGTACGCGCTGCAGCTGATGAACGCGTCAGAGCCGGAGATCGAGCGGCTGCTGGTCTACGCGATGCTGGAGGACCTGCGCCAGGCGTACCGCAAGTGGCCGCGCATCCCCTGGCCGAGCTGGGGGCGCGGACTGTACGCGCTGCTGGTGCTCAACGCAGCCGACCAGTGGCACGCGCGGTTCCTGGAGGTCTATGAGGAGGTCCTGCACGACACCGGCATCGTGCCGCCGCTGCTGGTGATCGCCGAGGACCCGGGGCAGTCGGGGCCGGCGGGGCAGCCGGGCCCGACGCGGGTCGGCGAGCAGCACGGGACCATCGCCGATGACGTCGAGGTCTGGCGTTCGCGCGTGGCGCTGCGCGGGCCGGAGCCGCGGCTGCCTCTCGCCGGCGACAGGCTGAGGCTGAGCGACACCTACCGGCCGCGGCTGGGCAAGGTCAGGGTCCGTGCGGTCGGCTACTGGCTCGCGATGCTGGCGCTGCTGCTCGCCCCGCCACTGGCCGTCTACGGCGGCAACTGGTTCGGCTGCGGCCCCGGCATGATGTGGGCCGAGCAGCAGTGCGTCGGCCTGAGTGACAATCTCGCCGAGATCGCCCCGAGCCCGGCCCTGCTCCCCATCCTCGAGCGCATCAAGCAGCAGAACGAGGACATCGACACGAGGCAGCGGGTCATCACGGTCTTCTATCTCGGCCCGCTCACCACGTCGCATCCGGGCGACGATCAGGTGGGCGGCTCGGCCGGCGAACTGTCCGGCATCGCGGCCCGCCAGGGGGCGTACAACCGGCTCGGCAGCTGGCAGATCAAGGTGGAGCTGGCCAACACCGGACAGTACTTCCGATACGCCGAGTTCGCCGCCAACATGATCAGGCAGCGCGCGGCCGGCGACCCGGACGTCGCGGGGGTGATCGGGCTCGCGTGGAGCAGGACCGAGACGCAGGACGCCATCCGGGTGCTGGGCGACGCGCACATCCCGATGCTCAGCACCACGAATTCGGCCGACGTGACGCCGCTGGTCTACAACGACCGTCCCTCGCCGTACTTCTTCCGCATGGCGGCTCCCAACTCCGCGCAGGCGCGGGCGTTCGAGCTGTGGCTCGCGCACGGGCTGCCCGGCAGGAAGCCGGTCGATCCGCAGCGGGTCGCCGTCCTGGTCGAGGTCGACGCGGACGGTTACGAGCTCTACAGCAAGGACCTCGCGGAAGGGCTCGCCAAGGGCCCGTACGCGCCTGCCAGGCGGTACCAGTTCGC
Organism: Nonomuraea sp. NPDC049784; assembly: GCF_040659615.1. NCBI lineage: Bacteria > Bacillati > Actinomycetota > Actinomycetes > Streptosporangiales > Streptosporangiaceae > Nonomuraea > Nonomuraea sp. NPDC049784. The sequence continues at coordinate 52,581 of NZ_JBFAMX010000003.1, read as the reverse complement.
CAACGCGGACGAGCTGGCCAGCAGGGTCGCGCTGGCCTGCCAGGAGCGTGCGGAGGTGCTGCTTTACACCGGCAGGTCCACCTTCCTGAACACCGTCGCCGACACGCGCGAGCACGAGTGCGCGGACAAGGTGCAGATCCTGGCGGGTGACGACGTCACAGAGAAACTGGTGGAGCTCCTCGCCAGAGAGGACTTCATCAACAAGCCGGCGATCTCGTTCGTCGCGCTCAACGACATGCGACCGGGGCAGGGCAACCGCACGAAGACGGAGATCGAGAACTGGATCGCGAGCGTCAAAGCGAAGGGCGTGTCACGCGTGCACGCGTGGATGGGCTACGACGCGCTGCTGGCCGTCACCTCGGCGATCAACAAGATCAAGGCTTCGGACGTCGACGAGTCGGTCAACATCGCCGAGAGCGTCGCATACAACCTGCGTGGGCTCGGCGTTGGCGGCCTCATCCAAGGCGCGAGCGGGAAGTTCTACTTCTCGGAGGACGCGGAGTCGCACGCCGCGCTCCCTCGCGGCCTCTGGCTGTTCTCCACGGACCCCGCCGCGGGTTCCTTCCAGAACGGCCCGGTGTCGCGGGGCAGCTGCACGGTCGACGAAAAGGCCCCGGGCACTGCCGAACTCGAGGTGAAGTGCTCGTTCGGCTGACGTGCCGGGGCCGATCGCGTCAGAACTTCCCGGCCACCTCGGCGGCGCCGGGCACGTCGCTCAGGGGACGCGAGGCGGGGCCGACGTAGTTGGCGCTCGGCCGGACGAGCCGGCCCGTGAGCTTCTGCTCCAGGACGTGCGCGGCCCAGCCGGCCGTGCGGGCGCAGGTGAACATCGAGGTGAACATGTGCGACGGCACCTCGGCGAAGTCCAGCACGACGGCCGCCCAGTACTCGACATTGGTGGCCAGCACGCGGTCGGGCTTGCGCGCGTGCAGCTCCTCAAGCGCGGCCTGCTCCAGCGCCGCGGCGACCTCGTAGCGGGGCGCGTCGAGCTCCTTGGCGGTGCGGCGGAGCACGCGGGCGCGCGGGTCCTCGGCGCGGTAGACGCGGTGCCCGAAGCCCATGAGCCTGTTGCCCTTGTCGAGCTCGCTCTGGACGTACTTCTTGGCGTCGCCGAGCTGCTCCACACCCTCGATCATGTGCAGGACGCGGGCCGGGGCGCCACCGTGCAGCGGGCCCGACATGGCGCCGACGGCGCCGGAGAGCGCGGCGGCCACGTCGGCGCCCGTGGAGGCGATGACGCGGGCGGTGAACGTCGAGGCGTTCATGCCGTGCTCGGCAGCGGAGGTCCAGTAAGCGTCGATGGCCTTGACATGCTTGGGATCAGGCTCACCGCGCCAGCGGATCATGAAGCGTTCGACGATGGTCTTGGCCTCGTCGACCCGGCTCTGCGGCACCATCGGCAGGCCGAGCCCACGCGCGGACTGCGCGACGAACGAGAGAGCCATGACGGAGGCGCGGGCGAGCTGGTCGCGGGCCTCCTCGTCACTGATGTCGAGCAGGGGCTTGAAGCCGTAGGCCGGAGCCAGCATGGCCAGGGCGCTCTGCACGTCTACGCGGATGTCACCGGAGTGGACAGGGATGGGGTACGGCTCCGCCGGAGGCAGGCCCGGCTGGAACTTGTTGTCGACCAGCAGGCCCCAGACCGCCCCGAACGGGACACGGCCGACCAGTTCCTCAATGTCGACGCCCCGGTATCGAAGGGCGCCCCCTTCTTTGTCCGGTTCCGCGATCTCGGTCTCGAAAGCTACGACGCCTTCGAGTCCGGGTTTGAAGTCGGACATACTCGGCCGCCTCCCTTTCCCTTGCCATGTTTGGGCAATGCCTTGATGTCGAGATACCGGCGGGTCAATTTAACCCCTTCCCAGGTCGTGCTCGGTCTCGGGACCCGCTGTAAGGCCAAACCCGCTGGTGAGAGGGGGTGCATGGGATCTACCACACAAGCGCGCAAGAATACCGTCTCGTGGATGCCACCCCGCGCCCGCCCGTGCTGGCTGGGCTTCGCCGTACCTACGAGGGCGAGCCGCTGCTCGAATCAGACCTCGCGTCCGAACCGATAGAGCAATTCACCATGTGGTTCCAGGACGCGCTCGAAGCCGGCCTGCCCGAACCCAACGCCATGGTCCTGGCCACCGCCTCCGCGGGCGGCCGGCCCAGTGCCAGGACGGTCCTGCTGAAGGGCTATGACGAACGCGGTTTCGTCTTCTACACCAACTACGAGTCGCGCAAGGGCCGCGATCTGGCCGAGAACGCCCGCGCGTCGCTGCTCTTCCCCTGGCACCCGATCCGCCGCCAGATACGCATCGAAGGCACTGTGACGCGAATCTCCCACGAGGAGTCGGCCGCGTACTACAACTCCCGCCCGTACGGCTCACGCATCGGGGCCTGGGCCTCGCGCCAGTCGGCCGTCGTGCGCACCAGGGAGGAGCTGGACGACCGCTACGCGGAGCTGGCGGCGCGCTGGCCGGAGAATCCGCCGGTGCCTGACTTCTGGGGCGGTTTCCGGGTCTATCCGATCGAGGTGGAGTTCTGGCAGGGGCAGCTCGACCGGATGCACGACAGGCTCCGCTACCGGCGGACGAGACCCGGCTGGGCCCTGGAAAGGCTCGCGCCTTAATGTTCCTTGAGTGGCAATCGCGGAGCTGGTCAAGCGTCATCTGGTAGATACACGGCCGCTCGGTGTGCCCGACTACCGGCGGCTATGGCTTGGCCAGTCCGTTTCTCATGTCGGCGTCGCGGCGACCGTCGTCGCGGTCGGGCAGCAGGTCTGGGAGCTCACCCACTCCTCGTTCTACGTCGGGCTGCTGGGCATGGCCAACCTGATCCCGCTGATCGTCTTCGGACTCTGGGGAGGCGCGGTCGCCGACGCCGTGGACCGGCGCAAGCTGCTCATCGTCGGCTCGCTCATCGCCTGGGCGGCGACGCTGCTCATCCTCGCCCAGGCCGTGCTCAAGATCGGAAACATCTATCTGATCTTCGCCGCGGTCGCCGTGAACGCGACCGGCTTCGCGATCACCAGCCCGGCCAGGGGTGCGATCATCCCCAGGCTCCTGGAGAAGGAGCTGGTGCCCGCGGCGAACGCGCTCAACTCCCTCGTCTTCAGCATCGGCGCGGTGCTGGGCCCGATGATCGGCGCGGTCGCGCTGACCACCGGCGGGTTCGCGGCGGCTTACGCGTTGGACGCCCTCCTCTTCACCGGCAGCCTCTACGCGGCGCTCAGGCTGCCCTCACTGCCCCCGCTGGGCGAGGTGAGACGTCCTGGGGCCGGGGCGGTGCTTGAAGGGCTCAGCTTCATCGTCAGGAGCCCTGTGCTGCTGATGTCGTTCGTGGTGGACATCATCGCGATGGTGTTCGCTCTGCCGCGCGCGCTCTTCCCCGAGCTGACCGCCGACCGGTTCGGCGGCTCCTCCCTCTCGCTCGGCCTGGTGACCTCCGCCATGGCCATGGGTTCCGCCGCCGGGGCGCTGTTCTCCGGCTGGGTGGGCCGGGTCTCGCGGCAGGGCGTGGCGCTCGTCGTGGTCATCGCCGTCTGGGGCCTGGCCGTGGCCGTCGCCGGGCTCGTGCACGAGCTCTGGCTGGTGGTGGCGTTCATGGCCGTGGGAGGTGTGGCGGACGTGATCTCGTCGGTGTGGCGGCAGTCCATCCTGCAGCTGTACGCGCCCGACGAGATGCGCGGGCGGCTGCAAGGGGCGTTCATGGTGGTCGTGGCGGGCGGGCCGCGCCTCGGCGACCTGCGGGCCGGGGCCATGGCGACCGGGCTGGGCCTGACCGGGGCCTGGGTGGGCGGCGGCATCGCCTGCGCCGTCACGGTGCTGGTCGTCGGCCTCTCTGTGGCGGGCTTCCGTAACTTCCGGGCCCGTTAGCGTCACGCCACACTGGCCGCGACCCTCAGGTCGGCCACGAAGCCCTTGTAGGCCAGGTCCCGGTCGGGCGCGCGGAGCACGGCCGACGGGTGCACCGTGGCCACGGCGAGCGCGTCCCCGAGCGGCACCGGCTCGCCCCTGTGCTGGGTCACCCGGAACTCCCGCCCCAGCAGCGCCCTGGCCGCAGTCGCCCCGAGCACCACGATCACCTCGGGCCGCACCACGGCCAGCTCGGCGTCGAGCCACGGCCGGCAGGCGGTGATCTCGGCGGCCGTCGGCTTCTGGTGGATCCGCCTCTTGCCTCGCAGCGTGAAGGAGAAGTGTTTGACCGCGTTGGTGACGTATACCTCATCGCGCTCGATACCCGCCTCCTCCAGCCCTTTGTCCAGAATGCGCCCCGCCGGGCCCACGAACGGGTGCCCCTGCCGGTCCTCCTGGTCCCCGGGCTCCTCGCCCACGAGCATGTACCTGGCTTGCTTCGGGCCCTCGCCGAACACGGTCTGCGTGGCGTTCCTGTAAAGATCGCAACCCTCGCAGCAGGCCGCCGCGCGGCGCAGCGAGTCGAGATCGAGCTGGTCGGGAAGGAACTCGGCCGCTCCCTTGTTGCCGTCCTTAACCATCGTCGGTCGTTCTCCCCATAGGGTTCCTGTGACTCCTGTGCCCGCTGCGGACGGGCTCAGTCCCCACCTCGACCGGCGTACCATTTACTTGGGAGGACTGCCTTGACCGCACACGGCCTGATCGATACCACGGAGATGTACCTCCGCACGATTTACGAGCTCGAAGAGGAGGGCATCGTCCCCCTACGCGCCCGCATCGCGGAGCGTCTGCAGCAGAGCGGGCCCACCGTGAGCCAGACCGTCGCCCGCATGGAGCGCGACGGCCTCGTCCGCGTCGAGGGCGACCGGCACCTGTCGATGACCGATCTGGGCCGCACGCTGGCCACCCGCGTGATGCGCAAGCACAGGCTCGCCGAGTGCCTGCTGACCCAGGTGATCGGCCTTCCGTGGGAAGAAGTGCACATCGAGGCGTGCCGCTGGGAGCACGTCATGTCGGAGTCGGTCGAGACGCGCCTGGTGACGCTGCTCGACAACCCCACCGTCTGCCCGCACGGAAACCCCATCCCCGGGCTGGGCGAGCTGGGCGCCAAGGAGGCCGCCGAGGGCGGCGCGAACGTGCTGACATCGATGTCGGACTTGGCAGGTCCCAGAGACACACCCGTCGTCGTGCGGCGAATTAGCGAACAAGTGCAAAGCGATCCTGCTGTGATGCTTAAACTCAAGCAAGTTGGGATACAACCCGGACGCGAGGTGACGCTCGCGGCGAGCGACGACGGTGTGCGGGTGACAGGTGACGGTGACGCAAACGACACTCCCGCGGAGCTTCCGCGCGATGTCGCCGCGCACGTATTTGTCTCCAAGCGCTGACGCGCGCGCAGCTGCTTGGTTGAATCCCTCCTGGGAGGCCCTCCACTCCCCCCTGGCCAAGACTGTTGCAGGAGCGCCCGTGGTCCGCTTTGCGTGCATGCCACCCCGAGGAGTGGTCTCCGGATGAACCGTTGGGGGGATCTGTCACAAGAAACGGCTGATCACCTTAATGCCGGATCTGTGCTTGACCACGCCGAGATGGCGGTGGTCGTCACCGACCGTTTCAGCAATCTCCTCTACTGGAACCCGTTCGCCGAGAAGCTCTTCGGCCGCAAGTCGCCTTCGCGTGACACGCCCGTCCTGTCCCTCGGGATTCTGGAGAAGGACCACCCGCTCGCCATCGATCTGGCCAAGCATGTGCTCAAGGGCGGCGTGTGGGAGGGCACGTTCGACGTCAGACGCGGCGACGGCACCATCGTCTACGTGCGCGCCCAGGCCGTGCCGCTGCGCCACCCCTCGGGCTCGGTGACGGGCATCGTCATCACGGCCCGCGAGGCGCTGCGCAGCAACGAGCGAGAAAAGGACCGGTTCGGCCTGCTCGAGCGCATCGGCGAGCGGCTGGCGGGCTCGCTCTACGTCGAGGAGACGCTCAAGCGGGTCGCCGAGATGCTGGTCCCGCAGTTCGCCGACCACTGCTTCATCGAGCTGATGGAGGGCGACAGGCTCGTCCGCCGGGTCTCACAACACGTGCAGGGGTGGACGCCCCCGCCGGGCACATGGATGCCGGTGGGCGCGGAGATCCGCTACCCCATCGGCCACTACGCGGACACGGCGCTGCGCCGCCAGGAGACCATCCTCGTCGAGAGCTTCGCCTCCAGCAGCTACCCGGCCCCCAGCGAGGGCAGCGCGCAGCTGTGCGGCGAGATCGGCATGACCTCCGCCATCGTCGCACCCCTGCTGGTGCGTGGTGAGACGCTCGGGCTGATGTACCTCGGCCTGTCCAACCTCACCGAGCGGCGCAGCCCCCATTACGACGCCTTCGACCGCGACTTCGTGGGCGCCATCGCCACCAGGGTCGCGCTCGCCATCGACAACGCGCTGCTGTTCGAGGAAGAGCGCCACACGGCGGAGTCGTTCCAGAAATACCTGCTGCCCCGGGCGCTGCCGCAGCTCGACGGCCTCGAGATCGCGGTGCGCTACTATCCGGCGGCCCCGCTCGCCTCCCACGGGCAGGGCATCCAGACCCAGGTCGGCGGCGACTGGTACGACGTGATCCCGCTCTCGGCCGGCCGGGTCGGCATCGTGATCGGCGACGTCGAGGGCAGGGGCGCCAAGGCGGCGGCCATCATGGGCCAGCTCAGGGCGGCGCTGCGGGCCTTCGCCCAGGACGACAAGTCGCCGGCCGACATCCTGGCCAGGCTCGACGAGTGGACCCGCATCATCGCCACGCCCGAGCACGACGACAACGGCGCCGAGGTCAGCATCCCGCCCATCGTCACCTGCCAATACCTGGTCTACGACGCCTGGTCGCGCCAGCTGTCGTTCGCCAACGCGGGCCACGCGCCGCCGCTGCTGCTGGTCGACGGCCAGTGCGTCGAGCTCGACATCGAGGAGGTCGGCCAGCCGCTCGGCGTCCGCGCCAAGGGCCTGCACGCCGATCTGGTCTACAAGGAGGAGACGCGCACCCTCCCGCCGGGCGCCGCGCTGCTGCTCTACACCGACGGGCTGGTCGACCGCCGGCCGGGCCGCGACGGCCGGATGCCGAGCGAGGAAGAGACGCTCGGCGTGCTCTGCGAGAAGCTCGCCAAGATGTCCGGCGCCGAGGTCGAGCGCATCGCCGACACCGCCACGGTGGCCGTGCCCGGCGAGATCGACGACGACATGGCGATCCTGGTCGTCCGCTCCAGCGACGTCGACCTCGACGTCGAGGAGCGCACGTTCCCGGCCCAGCCGATCATGGTGGGGGAGGCGCGCCGCATGGCGTCGGAGGCCTTCTCGAGCTGGAACGTCCCCGAGGAGCGGGCCGAGCTGGCCTGCCTGCTCGTCTCCGAGGTCGTCACCAACGTCGTGCTCCACGCGGCCACCGCCAGCATCCCGCGCAGGGAGCTGGTCGTGGAGGGGCCGCCGCTGCCGTTCGAGGAGTCCTGGGACATGCCGGGCTTCGAGGACGAAGTGGTCGGCGACAAGGAGTTCACGCTGAGGCTGCGCAGAGGCGAGGAGGCGGTCTGGGTCGAGGTCTTCGACCAGGATCTGCGCCTGCCACGCATCCGCAGCGCGGGGGAGAACGACGAGGGCGGACGCGGCCTCTACCTTGTCGACCAGCTGGCCAGACGCTGGGGATCGCGTCCTACCAGGGAAGGCAAAGCCGTCTGGTTCGAGATTCCCACGCGCGGCAGGTGAGTGGTTAGCTGGCCATATGGAGCTGGCGTTCGAGCGACGAGGCACCGGTGCGCCGCTGATTCTCATTCACGGCATCGGTCACCACTGGCAGGCCTGGCTGCCGGTGATGGACCGGCTCGCCGCCGCGCGCACGGTGATCGCGATCGACCTGCCCGGCTTCGGGGTCTCGCCGGGGCTCCCTGAGGGCATCCCTTACACCGCCGAGTCGCTGGCGGACGCGGTCGAGTCGTTCTGCGCGCGGCTCGGCGTGCGCGAGCCGCACATGGCCGGCAACTCGCTCGGCGGCTACATCGCGCTCGAGCTGGCCTCGCGCGGCGTCGTACGCACGGCGACGGCCCTGTCGCCCGCCGGCTTCTGGTCCCGCCCCGAGCTCCTCTACGCCCAGGCGATGCTGCGTGCCTTGCGAGCGGGGGCCAGGTTCGGCGCCACCCCGCTCCTGAGCAGCGCGTCCACCGGGATCCTGGTCGCCCACCCGTCCAGGCTGGAGCCGCAGGCGCTGACGGCGGCCGCGCAGGCACTGAGCGAGGCGAGCGGCTTCGACGAGACGCTTGAATCGTTCTCCGGATTGATGCCGCCCGCGCCGCCCAAGTCGCCCATCACGATCGCGTGGGGCGAGCACGACCGGCTGCTACTGCGCCGCCAGGCCGTACGCGCGGCCCGCTGGTCGGGGCAGCGAGTCAAGCTGCTGAAGGGCTGCGGTCACGTGCCGATGAGCGACGATCCCGAGCTCGTGGCCCGCATCATCCTGGAATCAAGCGCTATTTCGTGAGATTGGCGGACATGCGGCGGAGCACGTCGATGGTGGCCAGATACTCCTGCGAGCTCACGCCCACGAGCACCTGTTGCCTGAAATGCCCGACCTTCTCGGAGATCTCCTCATGTGCGGCCCTGCCCGCGTCGGTGAGCTTGCCGTCCGCCAGCCAGCCCTTGGCGGTGAGCCGCTCCACAGCCTCGTCCACCCCCGTGAACGGCATGGTGTAGGTGCTTTCTTGGGCCGCCTGGTTGAGCACCTGCCACTCTCGGCGGGTGGTGGTCTGGAGCGCCTGCTCCATGGCGTCTTCCAGCAGGTTGTCGAGATGCTTCAGCCAGTGGCCGATCGGTTTGTCCATAGATGTAGGATAGCAACTATATGTATAAAGACAAGGAAATTGCCGCGATCGAGCGGGCGATGGTCGCGATCAGGCGGCGGCAGAGCAGGCGGGCGCTGGCGCGGCAGCAGGGAGCCGTGGGGCCGGAGTTCGAGGTGCTCGACGTGATCGAGGGCGCCGGCGAGCCCGCCACCGTGTCCACGGTCGCGCAGGCGCTCAGCGTCGATCAGCCGAGGGCGAGCAGGCTCGTGGCGGCGGCCGTGACGGCGGGCCTGGTCAGGCGGGAGGCCGACCAGGCCGACGGGCGCCGGGCCTGGCTGGTGCTGACCGAGGCCGGGCGGGCGGCGCTGGAGCAGGCCCATCGCGGCAGGCAGGTGGCGTTCGCGGCGGCCATGGAGGGGTGGTCGGCGGAGGAGCGGACGGAGTTCGCCAGGCTGCTCACCCGCTTCGTCGAGGGCATGCCCGGCTAGGGACATCCTGTTGTGGGGTTCGGGAGTGTCGCTCGTCGCGCACTGTTGCCCCACGAGAGATCCCGTGTTCGGCCACTGCCAGGCCCTCGGAAGTCCGCGGGGGCCTGATGTCCCTCCTGGGGGGGCGTATGCCGGACCCGGTTACCCGAGCAGGAGCGAGCCGCTCCACGAGGCTGCGGCGGCCTTGTAGACGCCGTTGGTCTCACCGTCGAAGTACGGAGAGAAGCTTGTGTCGTAACGCAGGTTGCCATCGGTGTCGGCGACGCTGATGGTGATGCCGTTGAGGTAGCCCATGCCGCTGCTCTTGTGGTAACGGATCAACCAGGAGGAGCCGAGGGCGCCTTCACCGGTGAAGGAGGAATCGACGGCGGTGAGTTCCTCGGCCTTCAAGCTGGGGACCAGGGCGGGGGTTGGGCGGCCGCTGGAAGATTCGAGGGTCTCACCTGTGTAAGGCCGCGTGCCGTCGGGGTGAGGACCAGCGGGGTAGCCGAAGACGTCTACTGAGGAGTCCAGCGGCTGGTTCCAGGCTAGGCCCTGTCCGCCGACGTTGTCGACCAGACTTCCGAAGTTGGTCAATTCACCTGAGGTTGAGGGGATGACGCCGCTGTAGACGTTGACGAAGGCGTAGTCGCGGTCGTAGTCGTTGTAGCTGGGGAAGTCGTAGTGGGTGAAGGCCTGCTTCCCGACGTAGAGACCCCATGGGGTCGTGCCGTCGGCGTAGCCGGGAACGAAGACCCACTTCCCGAGTGTGGCGTCAGAGCCCTGGGTGTCGTAGACGCAGTGAGCGGCCGTGGCGACGAGGTTGCGGAATTGGGACTGTACGGCAGTGCCCGTGCACCAGTGTGGCTGGCCATCGGCGCCGATGAAGAACACCTTGCCCCAGGTGGTGGGCGTCTTGGCGTTCGGTTCGCCGGAGGTGGTCGGGGCCAATGGCGGGACAGAGCCGGGCTTTGTGTCGGGGGAGACACCGCCGGCGGAAAAGACCTTGTCGACGGCGGTCTGGACGTTGTACGGAGTGGCGTTCCTCAGGTTGGCGCCGCCATTGCCAAGCCAGAACGCCGCGGTTTCAACAGCGATCGCTTGAGAAGAGACCAGGGGGTCGGTCCACACGCTGGAGGCCTCGGCCGGCGCGGCCACGAGACCGGAGGCCAGCAGGCCGACGACTAATACACCAAGTGTTCGCTTCATCTCGCCATCTCCAGAGGTGCTCGGGTGCTGTTGGCGACAATTCGAACAAGTGATCGCCGCCGGGGGTAGACGCTACCTGCCGAACTCATGACGATCAACGGTTTTGTGAGTCGCCTGTAAACCACTGTGAAATGACAAGTCGAGGGGCGGGCAGGTCCCGCCGATGCCCGATGGCATCGTTCGTGGATGCGTTCCTACGGCGACTTGCGCCCGATGAGACGTCTCAGAGCTTGGTCTGGCCCCAGACGAGGAGCATGGCGATGATGAAGACGATCATCACGCCGGCATAACCGACCGGGCCCAGACGGAACGCCCGGCGCACGCGGTTGAGGCCCCAGGCGAACAGCAACGCCAGGAAAACCAGGAGGATCAGGCCGCTGTCCATGGTCTCCAGTATGGGGTGCGAGCCGCCTTCCCGCGCGGTCAGAATCCGAAGGTACGGCCGATGATCTCCTTCATGATCTCGGTGGTGCCGCCGTAGATCGTCTGGACCCGGCTGTCGAGCCACGCCTTGGCGACGGGGTATTCCATCATGTAGCCGTACCCGCCGTGGAGCTGGAGACAGCGGTCGATGACCTTGTTCTGCAGCTCGGTGGTCCACCACTTGGCCTTGGCCGCGTCCACCGCGGTGAGCTCGCCGGCGTTGAGCGCCAGGATGCACTTGTCCACGTAGTGACGGGCGATCTCGGTCTCGGTGGCCAGCTCCGCCAGGACGAACCGGGTGTTCTGGAACGAACCGATGCTCCGCCCGAACGCCTTGCGGGTCCTGCAGTACTCGATGGTCTCCTCCAGGACGGCCTCCGCCGCGGCCACCGCCCCCACGGCGATCGACAGGCGCTCCTGCGGCAGGTTGTTCATGAGCTGGAAGAAGCCCTCGCCGTCGCGCGGGCCGAGGCGGTTGGCGACGGGCACCCGTACGTTCTCGAAGAACAGCTCGGCCGTGTCCTGCGCCTTCATCCCGATCTTCTCGAGGTTCCGCCCGCGCTCGAAGCCCTCCATGCCGCGCTCGACCACGACCAGGGTCGTCCCCTTGGCGCCCGCACCGGGATCGGTCTTGGCCACCACGACGACGAGGTCGGCGTTGATGCCGTTCGTGATGAACGTCTTCTGGCCGTTCACCAGGTAGTGGTCGTCCTCGCGGATGGCCGTGGCCCTGATCCCCTGCAGGTCGCTCCCGGCCCCCGGCTCGCTCATCGCGATCGCCGTGATCAGCTCGCCGCTGACGAAGCCGGGAAGCCACCGCTGCTTCTGCTCGTCGTTCGTCAGATCCACCAGGTACGGCGCCATGACGTCGTTGTGCAGCGAGAACCCGAGCCCGGAGGCGCCGTGCCGGGTGATCTCCTCGAGAATGACCGCGTTGTACCGGAAGTCCTTGATCCCCGCCCCGCCGTACTCCTCCGGCACCGAGAACCCGAACATCCCCAGCGCCCCGGCCTTCTTCCAGACCTCACGCGGGACGATGCCGTCCTTCTCCCACTGAGCGTGGTGCGGCACGACCTCACGGGCCATGAACTCGCGCACGGTCTCGCGGAAGAGCAGGTGCTCCTCGTCGAAGAGGTCTCGCCGCATCGGTCGCCTCGCCTCCCGAATAGGGTTCTGTTACTGGCAGGTATACCCCCTTTTCTAGTACGAGGGGCGGCTGTGGACACGGCTTCATCACAAGTGCCGTACGTTGCCTCGTTCGGCATGTGTTGCAGGTGTTTTCGACTCTAGGATCTACCTTCGGTCTATTTGTGGCGTGATCGGAGTCTCCCGTGAGTCGGTGGCGCAAGGCGTGGATCGCCGCATCGGTGGGGGTGGCCGCGTCGGCGGCGTTAGTTGGGACGTTCTCGATCCCGAGCCAGGCCGAGGCCTCGTTGGTGGCCAACTACAGGTGCACCGGCGGCATTGCGGGCGCCGGCGTGGAGTTGGAGGCCCGCATGACCCCACAGGTCGAGGCAGGCGGGCTGATGAACGTCCGCTGGGACATGTCGTACAAGACGGGCGGGCGGGAGTTTGGCTCGCCGGGCTTCTTCCCCGCGGGGTCCTCGCTGGACCTGGAGGGCGTCGTGGACATCAGCGGCGCCTGGAATGGCCAGCTCCGGCCCAGGGGCGGCAAGGACCAGCCCGAGCTGGTGCCCGGCCAGTACCTTGACCTTCCCGAAGGGCTGTCCGACCAGGGCTCCATCAGCCGCTCGGGCAAGATCCGTTTCAAGCCCGGCGAGCTGTTCGTCCGCTTCACGCCCGCCGAGGGCGAGGTGATGGTCAACAACAAGACCAACGTGGAGTACACAAGCGGCTGGGAGTGGGAGTACACCGCGGAGGAGTATGGCGACCACCTCAACGACGTGCAAAAAACGAGCTCGCAGGGTGAGATCGCCAAGCTCCAGTTCATCGGCACCCAGGTGGCTTACATCGGCAGGCGCGCGCCGGGACTCGGGCCGATCCGCGTGATCCTCGACGGGCATACCGTCACCGACCCCCTGGTGGAGCCGGGCAAGGACCGTAGCGGAAAGCCTGTGATAGGCACAGAGACCAAGGTGGTCCTCTGGGAGTCGCCGACGAAGCTGAATTACGGCCCGCACACGATCGAGATCGTCAACGTCGAGGACAAGCCCGCCTATCTGGACGCCTTCAGGGTGACCACCGGCGACGTGGAAGAGCCGCCGATCTACAACCAGGCCACCTGCGCGCTCCAGGGCGACCCCGGAGCCATCGACATCACCGTCCCCGGCAGCACCCCGACGAGCCCAACGCCGACGGGCACTCCCACGGACAACCCGCCCACGGACAACACCCCGACGAACACCCCGACATCCACGCCCACCGCGACCAACACCACCCCGCACAGCGGCTCCAACGACGGCGGTCTCGGACACGTGGTCGTGCTGCCCAGCGCCACAGGCACCAGCTCCGGCTCGGCCACGCCCAAGACCACCGGGCCGACCGCGACCAAGTACTACAAGGCGCAGGTGCCCAAGACGCCCAAGGGCGGCGTGGACAGCGGTGAGGCGCCGGATCGTCAAGCCCAGCCGTACGGGCTGATGGCGGCGCTCGTGATGGGAGGCGCGGGCGGCGGGCTGCTGCTGCGCCGACGCAGGGCCGCGCACGCGGGAGGAGTTCACCGATGACCGAACAGCAGAAGACACCGATGCAGCGGGCGCAGCCCGGATTGCTGATCGCCGGCTCGCTGGGCGGCGTCGGCCTGGTCATGGTGACCCTGCTCTCGCTGGTGCCCACCGCGGACGACGGCTCGGGCTCGGGTTCGCTGGCGGCGGCCCAGGACACGCCGACGCAGGTGGAGATGGCGAACGCGGGCGCGTTCGTCCTCCCGCCCACCGTGGGCCCCGGCGGCAAGAACGTCCCCCTGACCCCGGCCCGCCTCGACGCGCCCCCACCCCTCGCGGCCGTCCCGACCGTGGCCCCGATCCCGTCGGCCAAGACCAAGACCGCCAAGGCCAGGCCCACCCGCATCAAGATCCCCAAGATCAAGGTGAACTCGGCCATCGGCGCCGTCACCGTGGACAAGACGGGCAAGCTCGGTACCCCGCCCTTGACCAAGCCCGGCCAGACGGGCTGGTACCGCTACTCGCCGGTGCCGGGTGAGGTCGGCCCCGCGATCATCAACGGCCACGTGAGCACCCGCAAGGGCCCCGCCGTCTTCGACCGCCTGCGAGAGCTGGCCAAGGGCGACCAGATCTACGTGTACCGGTCGGACGGCAAGGTCACGCGGTTCACGGTCAGCGGGATCGAGCAGGCAAGCAAGACGTCGTTCCCGACATCTCGCGTGTACGGGAACACGAAGGACTCTCAGCTGAGGCTCATCACCTGTGGTGGGGTCTTCAACCAGGCGGCACACAGTTACACGGACAACATCGTCGTGTACGCAACGTTGTCGAAGAAGAAGGGCTGAGAGATAAGTTCTGGCCGATTTGGCTGTTTACGGGAAGTTGACAGGGACAGTTCGTAAGATCTCAACCTAACCGTGACCAACGGCTGGAATTCTGGCACGACTGTTCATACTGCGCTGAAATGGAGATGGAAGTGCTGACGTCCAAGGCGCGGCGCCGCCTCGCCCTCAAGACATCCGCCATGGCCGTCCTAGGCGCAGGGATCTTCGGTGCCATACCCATGGTGGCCGCGATGGCGGCTCCGGTGGATGTGACCTACAACTGCACGGCGACGCCGGGTGGGCAGCCCCAGGCCGTCCCATTTCGTATGGAGCTGAGGACGCCGGCAGTCGCTGTCACACCCAGCTCGACCGTCACCGTGACATGGGATATCCAGCAGCCGACCGCCACGCCCAGCCAGTTGCTCGCGACCGCGCAGATCACCGCAAGCAGCACCGTCGTGGCCCAGGGGACGATCAGCCCCAGCGGGAGTCCGATGCCTTCGACGCCGGTCAGCGTCGGCGCGACTGCCACCCCGTATGCGGTGGTCACCCAGGGCGCCCCCATGCCGCTGCCAACCATGACCATGGTGGTCACGCCGACCGCGACCGGAACGGTTGCTCTCAAGGGCGGTGCCTTCTCGCTCTTGGTTAACGGCACTTCTTGGTACAGCTGCCAGCCGGGCACCTCCGGCGGCCCCTCAGCCAACCTGGTAGTCGGGACCGCCACTTCGTCTTCGTCCAATTCGTCCACTCCGTCGAACACGCCGACGCCCACCCCCACCCCCACCACCACCTCGCCCAAGCCCACGAAGACGAGCACCCACACGGTGACCGTCACCCCTTCCAGCAAGACCAGCAAGTCCAAGACGCCCAAGGCCGGAGCCGACACGGGCGAGGGCGGGGAGATGGGGCCTGACGGGCGGCTGTTCATCCTGACCGGTACCGCCCTGATCGCGGCCGCTGCCGTAGGCGGTCTGATCATGCGCCGTCGTTCCATCCGGAGTTGACGCAGATGTCGGGGCACTATCCATATGGAGGCGGTGGCGGGGCCGTGCCGCCGCCTCAGCAGGACAAGGGCAGCGTGGCGCTCAGGACCGTGCTGATCGTGGCCGCCATCGCCGGCGTCGTCACCGTCGTGGCCGGGCTGCTCATCGTGCTCAAGTCCCCCGACGAATACGGCCTGGCCAGCAACCGCGACGCACTCACCCTGCCGCAGCAGCCCAACGGGAAGGCCAGCGGGCAGCCCGAGCAGGCGCTTTTCCAGGCCGCTCCCGACGTGCCGCCGCCGCTGCCGCAGATCAACCCCGCGCCTCCCATGATGCCCTCCACGCCCGTGCGGATCGTGATCAAGAGGCTGGGGATCAACGCGCCGGTCAAGTCCATCGGGCTGGCCAAGGACGGGACGATCGAGGTGCCTCCGGGGGACGACCCCAACCTGGTCGGGTGGTACCGGAACATGTCCACCCCGGGAGAGGCGGGCCCGGCTGTGATGCTCGGGCACAAGGACACGAGGACGCGCAGCGCCGTGTTCAGCCGGTTGTTCGAGATCAAGAACGGCGACACCATCGAGGTCAAGCGCCAGGACAAGACCACCGCGGTGTTCACCGTCGGCGGCGTCGAGCAGGCGAGCAAGAAGACGTTCCCGACCCAGCGTGTCTACGGGGCCCAGGAGAACGCCCAACTCCACCTCATCACCTGCGGTGGCACCTACGATCGGCGTATCGGGCACTACACCGACAACATCATCGTCTACGCGACGATGACGAGCTCCTATCGAAGCTGACGCGCGGAGGCGGGCTATGGGCTGGATGGCGAAGCGGAGACTGCGTACTGGCCCGACGGCGGCCCTGCCCGCGAAACCGGACCCGGACGAGCTGCTGCGCATCGTACGGCTAGCGGACCCGGGCGCGCGGCAGGACGGCGACGACATCGTGGCCACCGACGTGCGGGTGTACGCGCCCGTGGAGGCCGACAGCGAGCTGACCGGCGGCGAGCTGGAGCAGGTGTGGGCGGTCCGGGTGGTCGCTGAGGGGCCGCTGCCGCTGGACTACTTCGACCGCTACCTCGCCGAGGGCCTGGCCTTCCGGCTCAAGGGGCTCGCGGTGTGCCGGGGTGAGGTGAGCGATCCGGCCGACGACCAGGGGAGCGGCCCCGCCGTCATCCTTCCGGTACGGCCCACCGCCGAGGAGCTGGCGCCGCTGCTGGAGCCGGACGAGGAGGACGAGTTCACCTTCACGGCGGGCGACATCCGGGCCGGGCTCGTACCGCAGAAGGGGCAGCCGCCGGCAGTGCAGGAGCTGCTGCCCTTCGCCACCGAGCTGACCGCGATCGAGCTGCGCGGCGACGAGCCCGCCAAGCTCGGCGCGCTGGCCCTCGAGCTGGCCGAGGCGCTGAACGGGCTGGTCGTGGACCGGTGGCGGTTCAGGGTCGACGCCGCGGAGGACCTGAACCCGCCCGCCTGAGGTCCCGCCCACGTGAGCAGAACGTCGTTCTGTTGTAGTCTGCCCTTAGTAACCGAATAATGCTCGGTTTCAGGAGGCACTGTGGCAGAGGCGTACATCGTCGGGGCGGTCCGCACCCCGGTCGGCAAGAAGAAGGGCGGCCTTTCCACCGTCCACCCCACTGACCTGGCAGCTCACACGCTGAAGGCGCTGATCGACCGCACCGGCGTCGACCCCGCGGCGGTCGAGGACGTCATCATGGGGTGCGTCATGCAGTTCGGCCCTCAGAGCATGGACATCGCGCGAAATGCCTGGCTGTCGGCAGGGCTGCCCGAGACCACCGCCGGTGTCACGATCGACCGGCAGTGCGGCTCCTCGCAGCAGTCGATCCACTTCGCTGCCCAGGGCGTCATGTCCGGCACCCAGGACCTGGTGGTGGCGGCCGGTGTCGAGTCGATGAGCATCGTCCCCATGGGCTCCTCGATCACGGCCGCGCTGGAGAAGGGCATGCCGTTCCCGTTCGGCGAGAAGTGGGTCGAGCGGTACGGCAAGCAGGAGATCTCGCAGTTCCGCGGCGCGGAGCTGATGTGCGAGAAGTGGGGCTACACCAGGGACATGCTGGAGCAGTACGCGCTCGAGTCCCACCAGCGGGCCGCCAAGGCCATCGCGAACGGCCACTTCAAGGACCAGATCGCCCCCGTCAGCGGCGTGGAGGACGACGAGGGCCCGCGGGCCGACACGACGCTGGAGAAGATGGCCTCGCTGAAGACGCTGAAGGAGGGCGGCCAGATCACCGCCGCCACCTCCTCGCAGATCTCCGACGGCTCCGGCGCGGTGCTCATCGCCTCCGAGCAGGCCGTACGCGACCACGGGCTGACCCCGAGGGCTCGCATCCACCAGCTCGCGCTCATGGGCGACGACCCGGTCTACATGCTGACCGCGCCGATCCCCGCCACCCAGCGGGCGCTCAAGAAGGCCGGCATGTCGATCGACGACATCGACGTGGTCGAGATCAACGAGGCGTTCGCGCCGGTGCCGCTGGCCTGGATGCACGAGCTCGGCGCCGACCCGGCCCGCGTCAACCCGAACGGGGGCGCCATCGCACTCGGCCACCCGCTCGGCGGCACGGGCGCGATCCTGATGACCAAGCTCCTGCACGAGCTGGAGCGCACCGGCGGCCGGTACGGCCTCCAGACGATGTGCGAGGGCGGCGGCCAGGCCAACGTCACCATCATCGAACGACTCTGAACAGCGCGAGCGCCGCCTCCCGGGCGTAACGGGGGGAGGCGGCGCTCGTCTAACTACCCATCCTGGTAGTTGCTTTCATCGGCCCTTCGGAGGGATGCGGCGCGGCGGCGCGATGGGCCGCTGCGGCATCTTGGGCATCGGTCGCACCACGGGCAGCGTGGGGCGGCCTTTTTGTTTGCTGGAACGGGCACGCATACGAAGCCCCTCTACCTGGTTTCGGAAGTCGGCGGATGACGATTGCTTGCTCGCGAATCACTGGTAAAGGCGCATGTCCCTGAGGTTACGAGGGTGCATGGTGGCTGGTGGGGAAGGCCCGGTGACCTGGCCCCAGCCCACACGTGTTGATCATGATCGATTCTGCCGGCTCGAAGGCTGGCGTCCGGTAAGGAACGCTCTCGGAGGAACGGGAAACCATCACGTCACATACGAGCTGGATCTCCCCGATGGCCGGATCCTAAGAACTCGGATCTCTCACCCGCCCGATCGAAGCACCTACGGTCAGGGCATGTGGGACCACATTCTTCGAGATCAGCTGCAGGTGGATCGCGGCCGAGTACGCCCTGCACGACCTCCCCTCCGCCCTCGCCCACCTCGAACGCGGCGCCTTCGGCAAGGTCGTGATCACAACCGCCTGATACCAAACCAGGCAGGGGGTTACTTAGCCACCAAACCTGCTACCACGTTGAGGGGCTGCGGTGGCGTGGATGTGGAGGTGGCGGTCATCCGCCGATTTTCATGCCGGGCGGGCAGGGGGCGCTCTCGAAGGAGCCGTCGGGGCGCTGGATCTCGCACCCGCTCTTGCTCCCGCCGTCCCAGAAGCCCAAGAAGAAGACCACGCCGATCACGACCGCGATGAGCCCGACGACCACGCCGCTGTAGCTGCCGTGGGCGTTCTGTGCGGGTATGGCCGTGGTCGGGTCGTGGGGGTCGTAGAGAACGTCGGTCTCGTCGCCGGTGCCGAGGCCGGAGGTGGTCGCCGCCTCGGTGATGATCTTCTGCCCCTCCAGGGTGGTGAAGGTCAGGACCGGCCACTGGTTCGCCCGTAAGTTCTCGCCCTGTCCCGTGAACCTGGTTCGGACATCGGTGACCACGCCTTGCACCTGGTGCGCGTGCCGTACGAACCGCTTGCCGTTGATGATCCCTCTGATCGAAAGCAACATGATCACTAATCCGAACGCCACGAATGACAGCGGGAGGTACTGGAACAGGTCTCTCAACGCGGGTCTCCTCAAACCGGCCTGTACATGAGAACGTTTCGGCGGACCGCAGGTTCCCGTGGTCGGCTTCCCCGGGTACGGGCGGGGGCGGTGGCCTGCACTTGAAGCACACATTGCTGTGAGTCAGATCACGGTTGAGGTTGACCTCGGGTCAGGGTGGAGGCTCGGCGCAGCGGCGCGACGCCGACCGGATTTGAACGGATTCGAAGGATCACTCACCATGACGATCACCCTCTCCGACCAGGACAAAAGCACCCTGCGAGTGGCCGCGTACGGCGCGGTGTCGCTGATGGCCGCCGCGGGCGCCGCCACTGGGAAGCCTCAGAAGAGCGCCGCCAGTGGCAGCATCGCGCTGGGCTCGGCCACCGGGCTGGTCGGGCATGTGCTCGCCGATCACCCCGACCCCAAGGATCTGGTCGGCAAGTCCGTGGCCGAGATGGCCGACCGGGTGCTGCCGGCCCTGACCGCGGGCATGAATCTGCTGATGAGGCAGGATCCGGCCGAGGCCGGTAACTTCCGCGGTGCCGTTCTCATAGCCGTCGAAACCGCACAGATGCAGCAGGGCCGGCCGAGCCCGGCCACGGCCGAGATGATTCGCAAGATCACTGACGCCCTCGACGCCGCCGGGCAGGATCGCCCGGGGCTGCGGAAGGTGCTGGAGGAGATCGTTGATTCCGGGTTCGTCGGGGTGGCGGTGCGGGTGCGTGATGAGCGGGGGGAGTGGGCCGGCAGCGCCGGGGCGGCCGAGTTGGGCGGGGCCGCTGAGCCGCCGGTCGATGGGCACATCCGGATTGGCAGCAACACCAAGACCTTCACCGCGACGCTGGTCCTGCAGTTGGTGGCCGAGGGCAAGGTCGGGCTGGACGACCCGGTGGCGGGCTATCTGCCCGAGTTCGGGCTGGACGAGCGGATCACGGTGCGGATGGTGTTGCGGCACACCAGCGGGGTGTTCAACTTCAGCGGCGAGGTCTACGGTGACGGGACGATCGTGCCGGGCATCACCATCCCCTACGGCCCCACGGGCAAGGAGTGGGTGGACAACCGGCTCAAGACCTACCGGCCGGAGGAACTGGTCCGGCTGGCGTTGTCCAAGCCGGCCCGGTTCGAGCCCGGTGCCGGCTGGAGCTACTCGAACACCAACTACGTGCTGGCCAGGCTGCTGATCGAGAAGGTGACCGGCCGTTCGCTGGCCGAGGAGATGCGGCGGCGGATCCTGGGGCCGCTCGGGCTGACGGGCACCGTGGTGCCGGACGCCTCGCCGGAGATCCCCGCGCCGCACGCCCACGCCTACTACCGGTACGAGGACGCCGGCGAGCAGAAGACGATCGACATCACCCGCCAGAACCCCTCCTGGATCTCCACCGGCGGTGACATGATCTCGACCACCCAGGACCTGGCCACGTTCATCTCCGCGCTGCTCGGCTGCAGGCTCCTGCCGGCCCCGCTGCTGGCCGAGATGTGCGCCCCGCATCCGACGGGCATCCCGAACATGGACTACGGCCTGGGAGTGTTCGTGGTGACCACGGACGACGGTGGCACGCTCATCTCCCACAACGGCGCCGCCGTGGGCCACGCGGCGCTGATGTACAGCACACCCGACGGGCGCAGGACCCTGACCGCCGCGTTGAACTGCGTGGACGACGCCGACCTGTCCATCGGAGCGGCGTTCCAGAACGCCCAGCAGAGGCTCCTCAACGAGGTGTTCCTGGGTGGGCAGGGCCCGACGGGCTGAGCATGTGGTACCCCTGGTCGCCGAGCGCGAGCAACAAGAACAGGAATATGCGGGTGAACGGAGTCACGATCGGGCAGGCGGCGGCCTTCGTCGGCATCACCGTGAAGACGGTGCGGCACTACCACAAGCTCGGCCTGGTGAAGGAGCCGGAACGTGACAGCTCCGGCTACCGCAGGTACGGATCGGCCGAGCTGTTGCGGCTCGTGCAGGCCCGTACCCTGGCCGCCGCCGGGGTGCCGCTGGCCGAGATCGCGCCGCTCCTCGACGCCGACCCCGAGCTGTTCGCCACCGCGCTCACCGACGTCGAGCGGCAGCTCACCGAACGGATCGAGGAGCTGATCGCGCGGCGCGACACGCTGCGCCGGCTCGCCGATGGCGACCGGGCGCTGCTGCCCGACCGCGCCGTGGCGCTGCTAGAGCGGCTGTCCGGCCTCGGCTTCCCCGCGGCGGAGGTGGCGGCCACCAGGGAGGGCTGGGTGCTGGCCAGGGCCCTGGTCCCCGAGGGGTTCGGCGACTACCTCACCCATGTGGAGCAAGCCCTCGACGACACCCGGTTCGTCGCGTTGATCAAGCGCGGCACCGAAGCCGCGACCTGGGCACCGGACGACCCGCGCGTCACCGAACTCGCCACCGCCATGGCCGACCACTTCCTCGCCAACCCCGAACACCTGAAGATCGTGACCGGTCTGCAAGCCCGTACCGAGGCCGCGACCCGGTACAGGCTGATCGCCCTCCACGGCGAGGAGCAGGACTCGGCGGCGGCCCGGGGAGTCGCGCTCGTCGAGACCAGGCTCCGCGCCGCCGGCATCCGCATCCCCCGACCGGACACCCACTGATCACGCCGTACCCATGCTCCTGGCGGGCGAGCCTCCTGCCCGGCACCCGGAGGATCACGGTCTGCTCGGGCTCAACAGCCGGGCGCGCCGAATGTCTTGCAGAAGGTGACGGGGTTGCCGTACTCCGCGATCGCCACGATCCGGTCCCCGCGCCACCGCAGGTGGTGGATCGGGAGGAAGGCTCCGGAGGCTCGCTCAGGCGGCGCAAACAGCGGCGCGCCCGGGATGCGATCATCGAGGCCGCGCTCACGTTGTTCGCCGAGCGCGGCTTCGAACGGGTGACGGTGACCGACATCGCCGAGCGGGCCGAGGTCGGGCGGGCGACGTTTTTCCGCTATTTCGGCGACAAACAGGAGGTCGTGTTCGCCGACGAAGGAGAACCGGGCGCCTTCCTCGGCGAGGTGGAACAGATCCCCGCCGAAGGCCCCATCGGCGGCTCGATGCCGCGGCACTGGTCCTCGGTCCGCGCCGTGGTCTTCTCCTACGTCGCCCAGCTCACCGCCGAGCCCGACGCGTACGAACGGCACGAGCGGCTGGTGGCCAGCCATCCGGAGCTGACAGCGCGTAGCATCGCCAAGCAGCGAAGGTACGCCGACGTGCTGAAGGACCTGCTGACCAGCAGAGGAGCCGATCGCGAGACCGCGGCCGTGGCGGCGGAAGCGGGGCTGGCCGCCTTCTACGCGGGCCGCACGATCGCCGGCGCCGCCCCCGAACGCCTGCCCCAGGCCGTCGAGACGGCCTTCGACCGCCTGACCTGTGGACCGGACACGTCAGAACCGGGCGGCTGAGATGACGAGGTCGAGGGCCTGGCGTGACTCGTGGAGGTCGCGCATCGCATGGTCGATGCGATCGCGTTCGTCGCGCAGCCGGGCCACCACGTCGGGGCAGGTGGGCGCCAGGCGTTCGCCCTCGGTCTCCAGACACGGCAGGACGGTGGCGATCGTCGAGGTGCGCAGGCCGGCCGCGAGCAGGCAGCGGATGCGGCGCACGGTCTCGACGTGCGTCTCGGCGTATTCGCGGTAGCCGCTGGGCAGGCGCTCGGGGTTGAGCAGGCCCTGCTCCTCGTAGTAGCGCAGGAGCCGCTCGCTCACGCCGGTACGCCGGACGAGCTCGCCGATCCGCATCCCCCACCTCCACGGCTTGACTCTCACATGCATGTGAGACTTTAGCGTGCCCGCATGAAGAAGAGTCTGCTGGTGCCGGCCGTGCTCATGGTGAGCGTGTTCGTGGTCGGCACATCCGAATATCTCATCGCCGGGTTGCTTCCCCAGGTGGCCGCCGACCTGGAGGTGTCCGTGTCCACGGCCGGGCAGACCGTGACGGCGTACGCGCTGGGCGTCGTGGTCGGCGGGCCGGTGGTGACGATCATGACAGTGCGCTGGCCGCGTAAGGGGCTGGCGCTGGGGTTGCTGGCGTTGTTCGCGGCCGGGAACGCGGTCTGCGCGGTGGCCGGATCGTACGAGGTGCTGATCGCCGGGCGGGTCGTCGCCTCGCTGAGCCACGCGGCCTTCCTGACCCTGGCGCTGACGGTGGCGACGCGGGTGGTCGAGCCGCACCGCGTGGGAACGGCCATCGCCGCCGTGGGATCCGGGTTCTCGGTGGCGACGCTGCTGGGAGTGCCCGTGGGGGTGCTGCTCGGGGAGGGCGCGGGGTGGCGGGTGCCGTTCGGGGTGCTGGCGGCGCTGGCGCTGGTGGTGGCCGGGCTGCTGGCCGGTGTGCTGCCTCGTCAGGAGGCTCAGGTCACGAGCGTGCGGGCCGAGATCGCCGCTGTGCTGGGGCCGAAGGTGCTGGTCGTGATCGCCACGACGGCGGTCGGGCTGGCCGCGACGTCGACCGTGTTCACCTACCTCGCTCCGGCGCTGACCGAGATCACCGGCTTCGGGCCGGCGTCGGTGTCCACGCTGCTGCTCGTGTACGGGGCCGGCAGCCTGGCCGGGGGACTGGTGGCGGGGCGGCTGGCGGACCGGTCGCTGGGCGCCACCGTGCGCGGGACGTTCGTCGGCTTGGCCGTGGTGCTGGCGCTCTTCCCGTTCGCGGTGCCGTGGGCGGGGACCGCCGTGGTGGCCGTCCTCGTGCTGGGACTGCTGACCTCGGCCACCACGCCGGTGCTGCAGAGCCTGGTGCTGCGGCACGCCGGGCCGGCGCCCACGCTGGCGGTGTCGGTGAACGTGTGCGCGTTCAACATCGGCATCGCGGCCGGGTCGGCGCTGGGCGGTGGGCTGGTGGCGGTGGACGGGCTGCGCTGGCTGGGCCTGGCCGCCGCCGCGCTGAGCCTGACCGCCCTGGCCATCAGCTACGCGGCCGTTCCGCGGCGGGAGTCCGTACCGACCTGATCGCCAGGACCCGGGCGATGGTCACCCCCAGGCCCGCCAGCGCCGCGACCAGCACGGTGATCGTCAGGGGGAGAGGGAAACGGGTGAGCTGGGCCCACTCGACCTCCCGGCCGTTCATCAGGAACGACAGGAGGTCGGGAAACGCGGCCAGCACCGCCACCGGGACGAGCGCCGGCACCAGGCGCAACACGATCCAGCGCCTGGCCGCCCAGCGCCGCGCCCGCACGACGCCCAGCACGCCCAGCCCCGCCGCCACCAGCGCCAAGACGCCCAGCACGGCCTCGTAGAGTTGCCGGTCGCCGCCCAGACCCTCCGGGGTTCTGCCCTCGGTCAGCGCGGTGAGGCCGAGCATGATGTCGTACGTCGGGTCGTACAGGGTCGCGTTGTTGGTCATCACCGCGAAGCCGTAGCCGGTCTTGGGGGAGATGGCCTCGACGGCGTTGTAGGTGAACAGGTTTCCCGAGTGCACGAGGAGCCCGTTGTCCTCGATGCCCCAGCCCATCCCGTACGGGCGGAGTTTCGTCGGCTGGTGCATGGTCGCCAGGCTCTGCCGCGTGACCAGCGGGCGGCCGTCACCCGATTGGGCGATCAGCCATTTGCCCATGTCGGCGGCCGTGGTGATGACCCCGCCCGCGCCGCTGTCGTCCAGGAACCCGGCCGGCTCCCGCTGGGGCAGCCAGACCCCGAAGAGCGAGTTGTAGCCTTCCGCGACCGGGACGTCCTTGTCGGAGACGGCGCTGGACGTCATGCCGAGCGGCCCGAACACCCTCTCGCGCAGGTACGCCCCGAACGGCCGCCCGCTCGCCACCTCCACCAGCCGCGCCGCCAGGTCGTAGTTGGCGTTGCAGTACTCGTAGTGGGTGCCGGGGTCGGCGGTGAGCCGGGAGCCGGACAGGCGGGTGACGTAGTCGGCCAGGGAGATGGCGCTCTCGGTGGCGGGGATGTCCACCGTCCGGTCCGACAGGCCGGAGGTCTGGTTGAGCAGGTGCCGTACGGTGACGCGCGCCGCCCGGGGGTCGGCCATCGTGAAGCCGGGCAGTTGCGCGGCCACCGGTTCGTCGAGCTTGATCTTGCCGCGCTCCACGAGCGTCATGACCGCCATGGCGGTGAACGACTTGCTCACCGAGGCCACCCGCATGGGGGTGTCCGCGGTGACCGGCCGGCCGTCGGCGTCGTGGCCGTAGCCGGCCGCGTGCACGATCTCGCCGTTGTGCGTCACCACTACGGACAGGCCGGGCACCCCCGTGCTGTCCATCGCCTGACGCAGGTAGGCGTCGATGGTCGGCTCAGGGGTGGCTGCGGGTGCGGGTGCCCAGAAAATCAGGGTGAGGGCCAGGAGGAGTTTCACACGAGCAACCTAGAAACGCCGGGGCCTCTTCCGTATCGGCCGACCGTCCAGTGCCGGCCCTGACGAAAGTAAGGTTCTCTCGCGGGCGTTTTCGCCGAACCTGATGTTATTTCCCGGCCTCGCCGGATTTCTTGGCGATCGACTCTTGATAGACGTCCGCGTAGGTGCGCGAGTCCTTGATCAGGTCGTCGGCGAAGGCGGCGACGTCGTCGCCGATGAGCTCCAGGACTCCCTTGCCGGACGTGACGCCCTCCTCGAAGAAGTCGAGGAGCCCCGAGAGCAGGGAGCCGTCGATCAGGTCGATCGGTCCGACCTTGAAGAAGTACCTCTGCATCTCGTTGTAGACGATCTGGTAGTCCGGCGGGAGCGCCTTGACCCGCGCCACGTGCGCCCGCCACTGCCTCTTGCCCTCGATGATGTCCCGGATGCCCATGTCAGCCTCCCAGCCGGCCCAGTTTCCTTGCGACGTTCCTGTTCAACTGCTTGCGCCAGCGGTCGCGGAAGTTCCCCGCCCCCTGCCCGCCGGCCAGCGCCGCGCAGAAGCCGGCGATGTCGTCACCCAGGACCTCGTGAATGCTCTGTCCATCGGCCGCCGTCTCTTCGAGCAGGCCCAGGGCATTGTCGAGAATCGGCATCAGGTTTCGACCGGTGAAGTCCCCGTAGAGGGACAGATGAGCCTTGATCTGGTCCCACGCGGCCCGGTAGTCGGCCGGCAGTGCCGCGGCCCGGACTTCGAGCGCCTTCCATTCCCTGGTGAGATCGCTACCGGTGATGGTCTCCCAGAAGTTCATCTCCCGCCCTCCTTGAGCCTGTCGATCCGTGAGGTGATGTACTCCCATTTCGCCCAGAACGTCGCGAGTCGCTCGCGCCCCGCGTCGTTGAGCGCGTAGAACTTGCGCGGCGGGCCCAGCCCGGACGGTCGTTTCGTCACCTGGACGAGCCCGTTCTTCTCCAGCCGCAGCAGGATGGTGTACACCGTCCCCTCGACGACGTCGGTGAAGCCGAGGTCGTTCAGCCGGCGCGTGATGGCGTACCCGTAGGTCTCCTCGCCGCCGATGATCTCCAGCACGCAGCCCTCAAGAGTGCCCTTCAGCATCTCCGTCAGGTCGTCCATCGTGGGTCCTCCTTTCCTAGTACCTCGTAGTACCAAGTACTGCTACACAGTACCACAGAGTAGTGAAAGGTATGGTTAGTCGTCCTCCAGCCGGTCCGGCACGGCCTTCGTCACCTGCTGGAAGATCACCGACGTGCGGAACCCGACGATCTCCTTGCGCTTGCTCAGCCGGTCGAGCAGGAACGCGTGCAGGTGGTCGAGGTCCCGCACCCCTACGTGCAGCAGGAAGTCATCCCCACCGGCCAGCACGTACGCGCTCATCACCTCCGGCATCTCGGCCGCCGACGCCTTGAACGCGTTGATGACCGCCCGGCTGAGCGGCCGCACCTGCACCGAGACCATCGCCTGCACGCTCCGGTTGAGCGCGGCCGGATCGATGTCGGCGTGGTAGCCGCGGATGACGCCGCGCCGGGTGAGCGCCCTGACCCGCTCGAGGCAGGTCGAGGGCGCGATTCCGAGCTGTCGCGCGAGCTCCCTGTTCGACTGCCGCGCATCCGTTTGGAGCAGCCGTACGATCTCCGAATCAAGTTCGTCCATGACTGGATGTTCGCATGCTCTTCCGGCCGTACGTTCGGTCAACCCATGTGACGGCCGAATGACTGCACTAATTTCGCCTGTATGACGGAACATCGCATAGGCGCGGGGCAGGGCACGGCGTTGCTGGTGGGAGCGGTGCTCGGGCCGGGGATGCTGGTGCTGCCGCACCTCGCCGCCTCCGCCGCCGGGCCCGCGTCCGTGCTGGCCTGGGCGGGCCTGCTCGCGCTGAGCGTGCCCGTCGCGCTCACCTTCGCCGCGCTCGGCGCGAGGTATCCCGACGGCGGCGGAGTGGCGAGCTTCGCCGGGCTGGCGTTCGGGCGGCACGCCGCCGCCGTGGTCGGCTGGTGGTTCTACGGCGCCGTCCCCATCGGCACCGTCGCGGGCGCGCTGATCGGTGGCCAGTACGTCGAGGCCACTCTGGGCGTGAACGCCGCCCTGGCCGCCTGCCTGATCCTGGCAGCGGCCTTCGCCGCCAACGCCGCCGGGCTGCGCACCTCGGGGCGGCTGCAGATCGGCTTCGTCGCCCTGCTCGTCGCCCTGCTGGCCGCCGCGGTGATCACCGCCGCGCCGCACACCGACCCGGCCAACTTCACCCCCTTCGCCCCGTACGGCGCCGGGGGCGTGGCCAGCGCGGCAGGCGTGCTCATGTTCGCCTTCGTCGGCTGGGAGGCGGCCAGCCACTTGTCGGCCGAGTTCGCCGGCGGCAAGAACGGCCTGGTCAGGGCCACCGTGGTGACCCTCGTCGTGATCGCGCTCCTGTACGCGGGCGTCTCCGTCACCTCCGTGGGCGTGCTCGGCCCCCACATGCCCGACGTGCCGCTCACCGCCATGCTGGAGATCGGCATCGGCCCCGCCGCGCGGCCGGTCACCGGGGTGGTGGCGGTGCTGCTGACGTTCGGGGCCGTCAACACGTACATCGCCGGGGCCGCCCGGCTGGGTGCGGCCCTGGCCAGGGACGGAGCGCTGCCCGGCTGGTTCGCCAGGGGAGGGGCGCCGGGCCTGACGCCGTACCGGAGCCTGGGACTGCTCGCCGTGCTGTGCGTGCCCGTGCTGGTGTGGGCGGTGGACCTGGACCTGCTCATGCGGGCCACGTCGGCGTGCCTGGCCGCCGTCACGGGCGCCGGCGTGGCGGCGGCCGTGCGGATGTTGCCCGCGGGACCCCACAGGACCACCGCCGTCGTGGGCGTGGGGCTGTCGCTCGTGGCGCTGGCGTTCTGCGGCGCCTACCTCGTGGTTCCCGCCGTACTGGCTCTGGTGGCGCTCGGGGTGCTGAAAGCGAATGCTCGCCGTTCTTACAAATTCCCGCTATAAAACAGCGCAGAGCGCCGTCAGGCGGGCAGTACTCCTAGCACTAGACGGCGCATCGTCGGGAGGTGCCATGACCGAGCACGCCAAGTACGCGGAGTCCAGGGAGGTCGGCGAGCAGGCCCGCGAGAAGGAGTGGACGCGGCCCAGCTTCGCCAAGCAGCTCTTCCTCGGCGACTTCCGGCTGGATCTGGTGTATCCCGTGCCGTCGCTGTCCGACGAGGCGACCAAGCGAGGTGAGGAGTTCGTCAGGGCGATGCGGCGCTACCTCGACGCGCACGTCGACCCGGCGCTCATCGAGCGGACCGCGCAGGTGCCCGACGAGGTGGTGAAGGGGCTGGCGGCGCTCGGGGCGTTCGGGATCACGATCGGCGAGGAGTACGGCGGGCTCGGCCTTCCCTACCTGTATTACTGCCGCGCTCTCATGCTCGTCGGCTCGTACTGCCCGGCGCTGGCCACGCTGCTGTCGGCGCACCAGTCGATCGGGGTGCCGCAGCCGCTCAAGCTGTTCGGCACCGAGGAGCAGAAGCGGGAGTTCCTGCCGAGGTGCGCGCGGGGCGAGATCTCCGCCTTCCTGCTGACCGAGCCTGACGTCGGATCCGACCCGGCCCGTCTGTCCACCACCGCGGTCCGCGACGGCGACGACTACGTGCTCGACGGCGTCAAGCTGTGGACGACGAACGGCGTCGTCGCCGACCTGCTCGTGGTCATGGCCAGGACCGGCAAGAAGATCAGCGCGTTCGTGGTCGAAGCCGACTCTCCCGGCATCACGGTCAAGCGGCGCAACGGCTTCATGGGGCTGCGCGGGATCGAGAACGGCGTCACCGAGTTCACGCAGGTCAGGGTGCCTGCCAAGAACATGATCGGGCGCGAGGGGCAGGGGCTGAAGATCGCCCTCACCACGCTCAACACCGGCCGCCTGTCGCTGCCGGCCACCTGCGCGGGTAACGCGAAGTGGGCCGTCAAGATCGCCCGCGAGTGGGGTAACGAGCGCGTGCAGTGGGGGCGCAAGGTCGGCCGGCACGAGGCCGTGGCCACGAAGATCTCCTTCATCGCGGCCACCGCGTACGCGCTCGAAGCCGTCTGTGAGCTCACCAGCCGCCTGGCCGACGACCAGCGCAACGACATCAGGATCGAGGCGGCGCTGGCCAAGCTCTTCGCGTCGGAGCTGTCGTACCAGGCGATCGACGAGCTGGTCCAGATGAGGGGCGGGCGCGGCTACGAGACCGCCGAGTCGCTCGTGGCGCGCGGCGAGCGCGGCGTGCCCGCCGAGCAGATGCTGCGCGACTCCCGTATCAACCGCATCTTCGAGGGCTCCTCGGAGATCATGCATCTGATGATCACGCGTGAGGCGGTGGACGCGCACCTGTCGGCCGCGGGGGAGCTGATCAACCCGGAGGCCTCCCGCCAGGAGCGCGCCCAGGCCCTGCGCCGTGCGAGCCGCTTCTACGCCACGTGGCTGCCCACGCTGGTGGCCGGCACCGGCAACCTGCCCACCTCGTACGGCGACTTCGGCCCGCTGGCCCAGCACTTGCGCTTCGTGGAGCGGACCAGCAGGAAGCTGGCCCGGTCCACCTTCTACGGCATGTCCCGCTGGCAGGGCAGGCTGGAGCACAAGCAGTCCTTCCTCGGCAGGATCGTGGACATAGGGGCCGAGCTGTTCGCCATGACGGCCGCCTGCGTCAAGGCTGAGGAGGACTCAGCGGACCTGGGGCGCCGGCCGTACGAGCTGGCCGACACCTTCTGCCACCAGGCAAGACGTCGCGTGGAGTCGCTGTTCGACCAGCTCTGGGACAACACCGACACCAACGACGTGCGGCTGGCCGAGTACGTGCTCGAAGGCCGCTACGGCTTCCTCGAGGAGGGCATACTCGACCCGTCCATCGAGGGGCCGTGGATCGGCGCGCCAGAGGGCGGGGAGAGCGTCCGGAGAAAGATCCTCTGACGCCCGGTCTAGACCGGTTGTGAGTGTTTTCCGGCTTCGATGTTTTCAAACTGATACGAGCCGGTATAGACCGGCTCCGTGAAGCAGGCTTACGCTGGCGCAAACGCGTCGGGCTGCGTGCTCGCGCGCCCCATCCCCCAGGGCGGGGTCCGTCAGCTGGTACGGACCAGCGACCCGCCCGACGAGAAGGCGGTATCTCCAGTGAACATGAAGCTTGTGGGCGGCGCCGCTCTCGGCCTTGCCACGATGCTGGTCCTGTCCAGCTGCGGATCGGGCGGCTCCGGCGATTCCGGTGGCGGCGACAAGGCGTCGGGCGGCGGGCAGGTCACGCTGAAGATGGTCGCCGCCGACTACGGCGACGGCCCCGGCAAGCCGAACTCGGGCGAGACGTTCTGGAAGGGCGTCGTGGACGAGTTCCAGGCGGCCAACCCGAACATCAAGGTCGACGTCCAGGTCATCAACTGGAACGACATCGACAAGCAGGTCGCCACCATGGTCCAGAACGGCCAGGTGCCCGACATCCTGCAGACCGGCGACTACTCCGGCTTCGTCAAGGACGGGCTGCTCTACAAGGTGGACGAGGTGCTGTCGCCGAACGTCTCGGGCGACATGCTGCAGAAGTTCGCCGACTTCGGCAAGGTCGACGGCACCGCGTACGGCATCCCGTTCGTCTCCTCCGCCCGCGCCCTCTTCTACAACAAGGACCTGTTCCAGAAGGCCGGCATCGCCGAGCCGCCGAAGACGTGGGACGAGCTCAAGGCCGACGCCGAGAAGCTGAAGAAGGCCGGCGTCACGCAGCCGTTCGGCCTGCCGCTCGGCCAGGAGGAGGCCCAGGGCGAGTCGTTCCTGTGGATGCTGGGCAACGGCGGCGGCTACAAGGACGCCTCCGGCAAGTGGGCGATCAACTCGCCGCAGAACGTCGAGACGTTCACGTACATGAAGGGCCTGGTCGACGCGGGCCTGACCACCCCGAACCCGGGCACCAAGGACCGTAAGACGGTCTGGGAGGACTTCGGCGCGGGCAAGGTCGGCATGGTCAACGGCGGCCCCATGTCCATCCCGATCTTCGACGCGGCCGGGCTGAAGAACTACGGCGTCGCGGCCATCCCCGGCAAGACCGGCCCGCTCGACACCACGCTCGGCGTCATGGACTGGATCATGGCGTTCAACAAGAACGGCCACGCCGCCGAGATCAAGAAGTTCTTCGACTCCTTCTACACCGGCAGCGCCGCGCAGAAGATCTCCGACACCTACAAGCTCCTGCCCGTCACCAACGGCGGCATCAAGAAGCTCGAGGGCGACGAGAAGCTCAAGCCGTTCCTCGACGCGCTGCCGAACGCCAGCTTCTACCCCTTCCAGGACCCCAAGTGGGCAGAGGTGAACCCGGCGATCAAGCAGACCATCGGCGGGGCCGTCAAGGACGACCCGGCCAAGGTCCTCGGTGAGCTGCAGAAGACCGCGGAATCTGCCGGCTGATCGATCGGGGGCCCGTGCGGCCGGCGCTCTCACCGGTGCCGGCCGCACCGTCTTGGAAGGTTGCTCATGAGAAGGTTGCGCGCCCTCGAGCCCCTCGCGTGGGTCGGGCCCGCCGTGGTGCTGATCGCGCTGGTCGTGCTCTGGCCCGTGATCGAGATGATCAGATCGTCGTTCCTCAAGATCAGCCGGTTCGGGGTGGTCCAGGGGAGCAACGGGCTCGCGAACTACGACAAGCTGTTCGGCGAGAAGGACTTCGCCGACATCATGGTCCGCAGCGTGATCTGGGTGGTCGCGGTCGTCGCGCTCACCGTGCTGATCTCGCTGGCCCTCGCCCAGCTGTTCAACCAGCGTTTCCCGCTGCGCAAGCTGGCCCGGTGGGCACTGATCGCGCCGTGGGCCGCGTCCGTGCTGATGACGGCGATCATCTTCAAGTGGATGCTGGACCCCGAGGTCGGTGTGATCAACCAGATCCGGCTGAAGCTGGGGCTGATCGACGCGATGGGCGGCGCCTCGGCCGACCAGCTCGGCGACGCGTCCACCGCGATGCCGTGGCTGGTGTTCGTGGCCGTCTTCGTCTCGGTGCCGTTCACCACGTACGCGTTGCTGGCCGGGCTGGCGACGATCCCCGCCGACGTCTATGAGGCGGCCACGATGGACGGAGCCGGACGGTTCCGTACGTACTGGTCGATCACGCTGCCGCTGCTGCGCCCCGCGCTCACCGTGGCGGCCCTCATCAACGTCATGAACGTCTTCAACAGCTTCCCGATCATCTGGGCCATGACGCACGGCCAGCCGGGCTACTCCACGGCCACCTCGACGATCCTCATGTTCATCCTCAAGGGCTCGAACATCGGTGAATCGGCGGCCATGTCCGTCGTCAACTTCGGCATGGTGATCATCCTGACCGCGATCTTCCTCAAGGTCTCGCGCTGGAACAAGGAGGTGGCGTGATGGCCCTGAACACGATGCGTCCGGCCGCCACCAGGCCGCACCAGCACGTCAGGCCGGTCGCGCGGCGCAGGATGCCGCGTCTCAAGACCGTCGTCATCGCGGCCGCCGCGTACGTCATCGCGTTCATCTTCCTGTTCCCGTACCTGGTGATGCTGCTCACCTCGCTACGCGCCCAGGACTCGCTGCGTGACGTGACGTTCTGGCCGAAGGAGTGGGTCTGGTCCAACCTCGCCAACTTCTGGAGCAGCGGCCTGGCGGGGAACCTGTGGGTGACGCTCAAGGTCGCCGGCGGCTCGACCGTGCTGGTGCTGCTGGTGGCGCTGCCCGCCGCGTACTACTCCGCCCGGCACGACTTCAGAGGGCGCACGGCGTTCCTGATCCTGGTGCTGATCACCCAGATGTTCCAGCCCACGGCCATGCTGGTCGGCATCTACCGCGAGTTCTACCAGTTCGGGCTGGTGGACTCGGTCTGGTCGCTGATCCTGGTCAACGCCGGGTTCAACCTGGCGTTCGCGGTGTGGATCCTGAACGCGTACTTCGCCTCGATCCCGCGCGAGCTGGAGGAGGCCGCGTTCATCGACGGGAACGGCCGCTTCGGCGCGCTCTTCAGGATCACGCTGCCGCTGGCCATGCCCGGCGTCATCACGGCGCTGATCTTCACGTTCATCGCCGCCTGGAACGAGTTCGTGGTCGCGCTGACCCTGACCACGACGCCGGAGAACCAGCCGCTCACGGTGGCTCTCAACTCGTTCATCGGTCAGTATCAGGTGGACTGGCAGAACCTGTTCGCCGGATCGGTGATCGCCACCATCCCCGTGATCATCCTCTTCGCGCTGATCGAGCGGAAGGTGGTCGGCGGCCTCACCGCCGGCTCCATCAAGTAGCCGTCAGGCCTTGGGCGTGGGGACCCTCGCCACGCAGAAGACGGTCTGGCCGAACGGTGGCCTGATGAACCGCTCGATGAAGCGGGTCGTCGGGACCACCGTGCGGTCGTAGATCTTGACCAGGCGCGGGTCCGGGTAGCCGACGCCGCCCCGGCGCACGGCCGCCCACCAGGCGATGCCGCCCAGGAAGTTGATCGGCTTGAGCGTCTCGATGTCGAGGCCCGCCCGGGCCACCGTCGCGCCCAGCGTCTTGGGCGTGTAGCGCTGGACGTGGCCCACCTTGCGGTCGAAGTCTCCGTAGAGCTGCGGGTAGCCGGGCACCCAGATGATGATCCGCCCGCCCGGCAGGGTGACGCGGGCCAGCGAGCGCAGCGCCTCGGCGTCGTCCTCGATGTGCTCCAGGACGTTCATCATGACGACGGTGTCGACCTTGTCCTCGAGCGGGATGTCGGTGGGCAGGCCGAACTGCAGGACGCTGATGTCGTCGCGGTCCGCGAAGCGCTTTTCCAGCTGCTCGACGCAGTAGGGGTCGAAGTCGCTCACCACGAGCCTGTCGAGGCGCGGCAGGAACTGCTCGGCGAAGTGGCCGAGCCCCGAGCCGATCTCCAGCATCGAACGGCCGACATGCGGTGCGACCATGTCGAACTCGTACTGCCGATAGTTCTTGGCCTCGTCGCCACCTAGGTGGTTCTCCAACGCCTCGTCACCGGCCGCCGGTTGCACTACACGGTCATACCCAGAAGACATTGTCCAGTTCCTTCGAGGGGGCTCATGGATTGCCCGAGTCTAATGCCCCGATCACGGGTGGGGTCACATGAAGCGTGAAAGCCTCTTCCGCGGAAGCCGCAAATGGGGTGGAATCTGACTCGCCATGAACGACGACGAGGCTGTCGAGCGCTCGCTCGCCGGTGATCTTGCCGCCTATGAGGTGCTGGTCGCCCGCTACAGCGCGCTCGCCCACCGCACCGCCTCCATGCTCGGGGCGGGAGACGAAGCCGAGGACGTCGTGCAGGAGGCGTTCGTCAAGGCGTTCCGGCACCTGGCGAGCTTCCGCAGGGACTCGCCCTTCCGCCCGTGGCTGCTGCGGATCGTGGCCAACGAGACCCACAACCTGACCCGGTCGCGCGGGCGCCGCTCCGAGCTGACCCTGCGGCTGGGCGCCACGGCCTCCGTGGCCGCGCCCGATGACCCCGAGGGTGCGGCGGTGGCCACCGACCGGCGGTCCCGCCTTCTGGAGGCGGTACGGCGGCTGCCCGAGCGGGAACGTCAGGCCGTCGTCTGCCGGTACTTCTTACAGCTGACCGAGGCGGAGACGGCACAGGTGCTCGACTGGCCCGTCGGCACCGTCAAATCCAGCACGCATCGGGGACTGGCCCGGCTGAGGGAGGAGGTGGGCAATGAACTCGCGTGAGCCTTTCGACGACCTGGAGGCCGAACTTCTGGCGCTCGGGGACCTCCTGGACGTCCCCAGCCCACCGCCGGCCGACGTCGTCGCCGCCGTCCGCGCCCGCCTCGAACCCGCCCCCGGCGAGGACGCCGGGCCCGATCCGGCGCATGGTCCCGTCAATTCCCCCGTCCGACCGCACCCCCGGGGGCCGGTACGACGTGTTCGGCGGGCGAGGTGGAAGGTCGTCGCGGCCGTCGTCCTCGTCGTCATCGCCATCACGGCGGCCACCCCTCAGGGCCGGGCAGCCGTGGTGAGGATCCTGCGGTTCGCCGGGATCGAGCTCCAGATCGGCGACACGCCGCCCAAGGCCGTCACCACCACCGCGCCCATGCCCGGCGAGCACACCGTGGAGCCGGACAAGGCCCCGGGCCAGGTGAAGTTCAAGGTCAAGACGCTGAAAGCGCTCGGCGACCCCAGGAGCGTCACGGTCGCCGACAACGGCAGGGTCGTGTCGATGTTCTGGCCGAACGGCGTCAGGCTCGACCAGTTCGACGGCGGCGTGGATCCGGTGTTCTTCAAGAAGCTCGGCCCGCCGTGGCCCGACTACGTCAAGGTCGGCCCGTACAACGCCTGGTGGGTCCCGGGAGCGCACCCCCTCGGCTACATCATGCGCCAGGACGGCACCGAGGTCCCCCTGCGCCAGGCCGGACCCACCCTCATCTGGCAGCAGGACACGCTGAGCTACCGGCTGGAAGGCCTCAAGACCAAGGAAGAGGCCATCCGCATCGCCACGTCACTCCAATGAGCCCGTCAGCCAGTCGTCCACGCCCTTGAGCAGCTCCTTGCGTACCGAATCGGGGGCCGCGGACGAGCGGACGGACTGGCGGGCCAGCTCGGCCAGCTCCACGTCGCTGAAGCCGTAAACGTCACGAGCCAGCTCGTACTGCCGCAACAGCCGCCCACCAAACAGCAACGGGTCATCGGCGCCCAGAGCGATCGGCACTCCAGCGTCGAACAGCCGCCGCACCGGCACGTCGGCGGCCTGCTCGGCCACCCCCAGTCCCACGTTCGAGGTGGGGCAGACCTCGCAGCAGATCTGCCGGTCGGCCAGCCGCTCCATCAGCCGCCTGTCCTCCGCCGCCCGCACGCCGTGCCCGACGCGGTCGGCCCCCAGGTCGTCCACGCACTGCGAGATGCTCCGAGGCCCCATCAGCTCGCCCCCGTGCGGCACGGACAGCAGCCCGCCCCGCTTGGCGATCCTGAACGCCCGCTCGAATTCCCTGGCCTCGCCCCGGCGCTCGTCATTGGAGAGCCCGAACCCCACCACGCCCTTGCCGGCGTACTGGGTCGCGAGCCTGGCCAGCGTGTTCGCGTCGAGCGGGTGGCGGGTCCTGTTGGCCGCCACGACCACCGCGATCCCGACCCCCGCGTGCTCGGCGGCCTGGCGCGCCGCGTCCAGCGTCAGCTCCAGCGTGGCCGTCAGCCCGCCGAAGCGCTGCGCGTAGCCCGACGGGTCCACCTGGATCTCCAGCCACCGCGACCCGGCCGCCGCCTCGTCCTCGGCGGTCTCGCGCAGCAGCCGGTAGACGTAGTCGGGCCGGGTCAGCACGGATCTGGCGATGTCGTACAGCCGCTGGAACCTGAACCACCCGCGCTCGTCGGTGGCCCGCAGCTTGGGCGGCCAGTCCACCTCCAGCGCGTCCGGCAGGTGCAGCCCCTGTTCCCTGGCCAGCTCGATCAGCGTGGAATGCCGCATCGATCCGGTGAAGTGCAGGTGAAGATGGGCCTTGGGTAGCGAGATCAGGGGCCTTGCCATTGACATATCTTGCCACTCAACCTCGGGCGGGGTTCGCACGTTGGGGAGGGCGAAAGGGGACCCTCACTCATGACAGATGACGACGAAGCGGCGTTCGACGAGTTCCTCGCCGCTCGGAGCACGTCGTTGCTGCGTACCGCGATCCTGGTCTGCGGAGCGACGAGGCACGACGCCGAGGACCTGGTCCAGCACGCGCTGGAGAAGGTCTACCGGCACTGGCCGCGGATCAGGGGCGACAACCCCGAGGCGTACGCGAGAAAGATCGTCGTGAACGCGGCGATCAGCAGAGCGCGGCGGCGCAAGATCGTCCAGGAGATCACCTTCGCCCGACCGCCGGAGACCGCCGCCGACTCTCCCGACCTCGACCTGCGTGACACGCTCATCCAGGAGCTGCGCAGGCTGCCGCCCCGGATGCGGGCCGTCCTGGTCCTGCGCTATTGGGAGGACCAGTCAGAAGGGAACACCGCGGCCCTGCTCGGCTGCTCGGTCGGGACCGTGAAGAGCCAGGCGGCACGGGGGCTCGCCAGGATCCGCGAAAACCTGAATCTCGCTAAGGAAGTGATCGGATGAGGATCGAGGACGATCTCGCGGACGCCATGGCGGCGCACGTCGCCGAAGTGCAGGCCCCGCCGGACCTGGGCAGGACCGTACGGCGCCGGCACCACTCCCGCGTGGTCCGGTTCCGCGTGGCGG
This sequence comes from Nonomuraea sp. NPDC049784, assembly GCF_040659615.1. Lineage (NCBI taxonomy): Bacteria > Bacillati > Actinomycetota > Actinomycetes > Streptosporangiales > Streptosporangiaceae > Nonomuraea > Nonomuraea sp. NPDC049784. Next base: position 15,074 of record NZ_JBFAMX010000003.1, on the reverse strand, counting down.
GCGCCGCGCTCGTCACGGCGGCCCTGGCGGTGGCCGTACCTATGACGCTGAACTCGGCCGAACTCGCTGGCACCACGAACACCGCCAGCGGCCGAGGCCAGGACGTGCTGGAGGCCGGCGGCGTCACCGTTCCGAACGTGACGGGCAAGCGCGTCGCCGACGCGATCTTCGCACTCCGTGACGCCGGCCTGGCGGTCGACAACCTCGGAGCCGAGATGAGGAACGGCTTTGTCCGCCGGCAGAACCCGGTGTCCGGCAAGAAGGTCGCCCCCCGCACCCACGTCGAGATCGTCGTCGATCCGCCGCCGCAACACCTCGGCGACCTGGGTGACGGGCGGCAGTTCGGCGGCATCCGCCTGAGCTATCTGCCGGACGGGTTCACATGGGGCAGATGGTCGGGCAAGGACAGGACCGGGCACAGTTACGCGACGAGCTTCGACAAGCCGGCGGCCGGCGATCGGATCTACTGGATCGAGGTGATCGTGTTCGAGGGTGAGGCCGCCAAGGGGGTCCACGCCGGTGACCCCGAGAAGGGGGCCGAAATCGTGGACGTCAACGGCAAGGAGGCCCGACTGGCCAACCTCAGCGAAGCGGGCGAGGTCGTACCGTTCTTCACAGACAAGAGCACGCTCACGATGGCCTGGAAGCTCCGCGACGACCTGGCCGTCAAGCTGCGCGTCAGCCCCGACTACGAGATGGAGGTCGGCAACCACGCCGAGCTGAAGAAGATCGCGAGGGGCATCCGGGCGATCAGGTGAACCCGGTGGTACGGACGGGGCTGAACGGGGGATCAACCAGGCATGATCCCTGAGGAGCCTGCCGGCATCGGACAGGGACGGCGTGCGGCGCTGGCGGTGCTGGCGTCCGGAGCGGCGGTTTCGATCATCTACGCGCTCTTCTCCTCGGGCTTCGGACGCCTGCGGCCCGACGCCGCGGCCGACGCCGTCCCCGTGCGGACCCCGCCGGAGGCCACTCTCGCGGTGGTCTCCCACGACTTCTGGCTCACCTACCTGCCCGCCGGGCTGGAGCGCAGCGGCGGGGGAGCGATCGAGCCCAAGGGGGCGTGGGCCAGGTTCGGCTCGGGTGACCGGTTCGTCGAGGCCCAGGTCGAGCCCGCCGCCGACTGGGCGAGCTACCGCAAGCGGGCCACTGTGCTGGACGCCCACGTGACCACCGTGCGCGGCAGGCCCGCCGTGGCAGGCAGGCATCCGAGCGGCGGCCGGCTGATCGTCTGGCTGGAGCGCGCAGGCGAGGGCGCGTGGATCCGGGTCAGCGAGTCGCTCAGCCGCGAACTGGTCGCAATTGCCGCTTCCGTCAAAGGTCCTGTAGGAGACTAGGAGCCTTTTCCGTGCATTTCTTGGGGGGTCCGATGCGGCGTCTGGCAGCGGTGCTCCTCGTATTCACGCTGGCGGCGTGCGGCAGTGGCGACACGCCCGTGTCCGAGCCCGAGTCTCAAGCCATGCCGCCGCCCACGCCCGTGCCGCACGAGGGCCGCTCGCTGGCCTGCGGGTCGACCGACGTGAAGCTGCCGGCCATGTCAAAGGGGCTGATCAGGGCGGGCTCGTTCGCCCGCCTGGGGTCGCTCACCCGGCAACTCGAGGTCAAGGGCCTGATCTGGCGGAAGAACGATGAGGAGCTGTACGTCGGCGTGGTCTGCGGGGTCCGGAGCGTCGAGCAGTTCGTCACGCTGGTCGCCAGGTCGACACTGACGGCGTACAAGGGCAGACCGGCGCTGCGCTGGACCACGCGCACCGGCCTGCGCAACTTCATGTGGCTGGAGCGGCCGGGCACCGCGGTCTACCTCGCCGCGACGCCCGGCCTGGCCGCCCAGATCAAGCAGATCGCCGCCGGCGTCACCCTGAAGCCTGCGCCTTGACGGACGCGGGTTTCAGCGGGCCTCTGACAGCAGCTTGCCCATGCGGCTGACGCCCTCGACCAGGTCGTCGTCGCCCAGCGCGTACGACAGGCGGAAGTAACCAGGCGTGCCGAACGCCTCGCCCGGCACCACCGCCACCTCGGCCTCCTCGAGGATCAGCTCGGCCAGCTCACCGGACGACTGAGGCCGCTTGCCACGCAGTTCCTTGCCGATCAGCTCCTTGACCGACGGATACGCGTAGAACGCCCCCTTCGGCTCCGGGCAGAACACGCCCGGGATCTCGTTGAGCATCCTGACGATCGTCTGGCGGCGCCGGTCGAACGCCGTGCGCATCTCGGCCACCGCCGACAGGTCGCCGGAGACGGCGGCCAGCGCGGCGATCTGGGAGACGTTCGAGACGTTGGAGGTGGCGTGGGACTGCAGGTTGGTGGCGGCCTTGACCACGTCGGACGGGCCGATCAGCCAGCCCACGCGCCAGCCGGTCATCGCATACGTCTTGGCCACGCCGTTGAGGATCACGACCCGGTCGCCCAGCTCGGGGACGGCCGTGGCGATGCTGGTGAACTCGGCGCCGCCGTACACGAGGTGCTCGTAGATCTCGTCGGTGACCACCCACAGGCCGTGTTCGGCCGCCCAGCGGCCGATCGCCGTCGTCTCCTCGCGGGAGTAGACGGCGCCCGTCGGGTTGGACGGTGAGACGAACAGCAGGACCTTGGTGCGCTCGGTGCGCGCGGCCTCGAGCTGCTCGACGCTCGCCAGGTAGCCGGTGGACTCGTCGGTCACGACGTCGACTTGCACGCCGCCGGCCAACTTGATCGCCTCGGGGTAGGTGGTCCAGTACGGGGCCACGACCAGGACCTCGTCGCCGGGGTCGAGCAGAGTCGCGAACACCTCGTAGACCGCCTGCTTGCCGCCGTTGGTGACCAGCACCTGCGACGCCTCGGCCGCGTAGCCGGAGTCGCGCCGCGTCTTGTCGGCGATGGCCTGCTTGAGCTCGGGCAGGCCGCCCGCCGGGGTGTACTTGTGGAAGCGGGGCTCGCGGGCCGCCTGGATCGCCGCCTCGACGATGTAGCCGGGCGTCGGGAAGTCGGGCTCGCCGGCGCCGAAGCCGATGACGGGGCGGCCTGCCGCCTTCATCGCCTTGGCCTTGGCGTCTACGGCGAGCGTGGCGGACTCGGAAATCGCGGAAATTCTCGCGGAGATACGAGGTCGGGTGGACATGCGTCCATGCTCCCACGTGGCTTCCGCGCAGTCGTGACCTGGGCGATCGGTATTCGGTTCGACGTACCAGGCAATCCCCCGTATGCTTTCGGCTGGTCCTTCCGCACAGCATGTCGGCGCGCGGTTCGGTCCAGGCAGTGGGTCGATCAGGGTAGTCTGGTCTAACGACATAGGGCACTGGCGCAATTGGTAGCGCACCGGTCTCCAAAACCGGCGGTTGGGGGTTCGAGTCCCTCGTGCCCTGCGAGTGCGGTCCGCGCAATAATGGCGTGTAAGCGCGCCGCAAAACTGCGTCGGATACGACAGATTTCAGGTGAGGACTGTGGCGATCGACACGCGCGGCGAGACCGCAGGCAAGCCGAGTGGCGAGAAGAAGACACGCACTTCACCTGCCCTTTTCTATCGGCAGGCAGTCAACGAGCTCCGCAAGGTCATCTGGCCGACCCGCAAGGACCTCATCACCTATACCACGGTCGTCCTGGTATTCGTTCTGATCATGGTTGCGATCGTGTACGGGCTTGACAGTGCCCTGGGATGGGCGGTCCTCAAGGTCTTCGGCGGCGGCTGATCCAGACGCCCGCCGGTGTCGCTTGACGGAGTCGCCATTCTTTCCGAGCTGAATCGCGAAAAGACGAAAGAGGAAGAGTCACCGTGTCCGAGTCTTCAGTTCCGGCCGACGAGTCCCGCGAGGAGTGGGGCGACGAGCTGGAAGAGGCCACTGAGGAGGCCGCCGAGTCGGCGCTCCAGGGGGCCGAGGTCGCGGAGAGCGACGAGGCAGCCGATGTCGAGGCTTCCGCCGTCGAAGACGGTGAGGTCCTTCCCGACGTCGACCCCGTCGAGGAGTTCAAGAGCTCGCTGCGCGGCCTTCCCGGCGAGTGGTACGTCATTCACTCCTACGCCGGTTACGAAAACCGCGTGAAGTCCAACATCGAGAGCCGCAACGTGTCGCTCAACATGGAGGACTACATCTACCAGGTCGAGGTGCCGACGCACACCGTCCAGGAGTTCAAGAGCGGCAAGAAGGTGCCGGTCAAGGAGCGCGTGCTGCCCGGCTACGTGCTGGTGCGCATGGAGCTCACCGACGAGTCCTGGGCCGCCGTGCGTAACACGCCCGGTGTGACCGGCTTCGTCGGCCTGTCCAACAAGCCGAGCCCGCTCAGCCTCGACGAGGTCGCCAAGCTGCTGGCGCCCGAGCCGACCGAGGAGACCAAGAAGGCAGCGGCCAAGACGGCCGCGGGCCCGACGGTCGAGTTCGAGATCGGCGAGTCCGTCACGGTCATGGACGGCCCGTTCGCGACGCTGCCCGCCTCGGTGAGCGAGATCAGCCCCGAGTCGCAGAAGCTCAAGGTGCTCGTTTCGATCTTCGGTCGCGAGACTCCGGTCGAGCTCTCGTTCAACCAGGTCTCGAAGATCTAAGACGATCACATACACTTAGACGTTCGGTCGGCCGCCTTTCGCGACCAACGGGAAACCTGTCACGGCCTTGCGGTCTGGTAGGCGGGTTTCTTGTTGGCTGGGCGGCCTCCGACATGTCAGGACCGCAATCCGCAGCTCTGACAAGCATCGCAATCAGGACCCGGAGAAGGACAAATGCCTCCGAAGAAGAAAATCGCCGCGTTGGTGAAGGTCCAGCTCCCCGCTGGCCAGGCCACCCCGGCACCGCCGGTGGGTACCGCGCTCGGTCCCCACGGCGTCAACATCATGGACTTCGTCAAGCAGTACAACGCTGCGACGGAGGCCCAGCGGGGCAACATCATCCCCGTTGAGATCACCATTTTCGAGGACCGCAGCTTCACCTTCATCACGAAGACGCCGCCGGCGCCGGAGCTGATCAAGAAGGCCCTCGGTCTCGACAAGGGCAGTGCGGTCCCTCACCGCGACAAGGTGGGCAAGCTCAGCCGCGAGCAGCTGCGCAGCATCGCCGAGACGAAGATGCCCGACCTCAACGCCAACGACATCGAGGCGGCCGAGAAGATCATCGCCGGCACCGCCCGGTCGATGGGCATCACCGTCGCCGAGTAAGTTCTTCGCAATTCGTGGGAGGGCCCTTCGCAGGGGCTCGCCGTACCACTCAGGAGTCAAAGCAATGAAGCGCAGCAAGGCGCACAAAGACGCGGCCTCCAAGGTAGACCGCGACAAGCTCTACACGCCCGTCGAGGCCGCGAAGCTGGCCAAGGAGACGTCGACCACCAAGTTCGACGCCACCGTGGAGGTCGCGCTGCGGCTGGGCGTCGACCCTCGCAAGGCCGACCAGATCGTGCGCGGCACGGTCAACCTCCCGCACGGCACCGGCAAGACCGCCCGGGTCCTGGTCTTCGCGACCGGTGACCGTGCCGAGGCAGCCCGCGAGGCGGGCGCCGACATCGTCGGCGCCGACGACCTGATCGACGACATCTCCAAGGGCAACCGGCTCAACGAGTTCGACGCCGTGGTGGCCACGCCCGACCTGATGGGCAAGGTGGGTCGCCTGGGCCGCGTGCTTGGTCCGCGCGGTCTCATGCCCAACCCGAAGACCGGCACGGTGACGCCGGACGTCGCCAAGGCCGTGACGGAGATCAAGGGCGGCAAGATCGAGTTCCGCACCGACCGCCAGGCCAACCTCCACTTCATCATCGGCAAGACGTCGTTCGAGGAGCGCCAGCTCATCGAGAACTACGCCGCCGCCCTTGACGAGGTGCTGCGTCTCAAGCCGTCCGCGGCCAAGGGGCGTTACCTGAAGAAGGTCACGTTCTCCACGACGATGGGCCCGGGCGTCCCGGTCGACCCCAACGTCACCCGCGGCCTCACGGCCGAGCTCGGCGAATAGTCGTTTTGACAGAGCCCCGTCCGGTTTCCGGGGGGCTTCCTGATTGAGCCCCGCCCGGGTTTCCAGGCGGGGCTCTTTCTTTTGTCTTCGCGGGCGGTTGTGGCTTCACCGAACGGCGCGTCGGACGCCCGCCGGCAGGAGCGGCCCGTCAGCCGTCGCGTCCTCGTGGGGGGAGAACTCGCGCCACGAGCCCCTCACCCTTCATCGGCCGCCCGCGTCACGGACGTTCCAGCCATGGGCTTCGCGGGAGTCGGGTGGGTTGTGAAGGGAATGTGTGGAGTGTGTGGGGGATAACCCTGGGTTTTCCCCTAATTGTGAGGGGAAGTCGCTACGGCGGGGAAACTTAAACGTAGGGTCAAGACATGCTGAAGCGCACGATAAGTCTCACCGCGGCCGGAGCCGCCCTCGTCGTGGCGGCGGTCGCCGGTTGCGGATCGAACGCACAGCCCATCCAAGTCAACCTGGCCGCCTCAGAGGTGCTCGCGCAAGCCGCGCAGAAGACCGCGGAGGTCACCAGCTACACGGTCGACGCCGTGGTCAACGTCACGCACCCCCAGGAGGGCACCGGCAAGGTGCAGGGGCGCATGCTCTACCAGAGCAAGCCCCAGCTGGCCGCTGACCTCACCCTGGACACCGTGGACATGGGCGGGAGGAGCCTGCCGGGCGGCGCGCGCGCCATCCTGCAGGGCGACACCGTCTACGTCAAGGTCGAGGCGCTCAAGGACCTTCTCGGGGCCACCAAGCCGTGGATCAAGGTTTCGCTCAGCGAGATGGGCGACTCCAGCCAGGTGAACCAGTACCTGACTCAGATCCAGCAGTTCGACCTGGGCAACGTGACCAAGCTGGTCACCGCCTCCCAGGACGTCAAGTCGGTCGGCAACGAGAGCGTCAACGGTGACGACACCACTCACTACAGCGGCACGTTCCCCGTCGACGCGGCCGTGCAGTTGCTGCCCGCCGACAAGCAGGAGCAGGCCCGTACTAACCTGGCCGAGCTCAAGGACGTCAAGTTCGACATCTGGGTGGCCGGTGACGGCCTGCCGCGCAAGCTCGCGCTGAACGGCTCCAAGGACGGCACCACGCTCGACGCCACCCTGCTCTTCAAGGGCTTCAACGAGCCGGTCACCATCGAGGCCCCGCCCGCCGACCAGATCGGAGAGCTGCCCAAGGGCACGACCAACTGAGAACGATTTGGAAACTCGGCGGCCAGCACGTACTCTGGTCGTGCCAAAGACCGCCGGTCGTCGTCGGGTGCCTCAAAGCCCGGCGACCGAAGGTTCCACGTCATGTGGACGGCCCGCGCAGGTGTGATGCGAGTTTCCCATATGGTCTGATCCATATGTGTGAGCCCCGTGTGCGCCCTGCGCCCGGGGCTGTTCTCATTTCTGGCCTTCGCCGGTGGCACATCTGGAAGGAGGCCCATGGCGAGGGCGGATAAGGCGACAGCGGTTGCCGAGCTCAAGAGCGAGTTCGAAGGCAGCGCCGCCGCCGTTCTGACCGAGTACCGCGGTCTCACCGTCGCGCAGCTCAAGGAGCTGCGTAAGTCTCTCGGTGAGAATGCGAAGTTCGCCGTGGCGAAGAACACTCTGACCAAGATCGCGGCCAACCAGGCCGGTCTCGCGGGTCTCGACGACCTGCTCGCCGGTCCGACCGCGATCGCCTTTGTCAACGGCGACGTTGTCGAGGCGGCCAAGGGTCTGCGTGACTTCGCCAAGGCCAATCCCCTTCTGGTGATCAAGGGTGGTGTCCTCGAGGGCAAGACTCTCGACGCCACCGAGATCACCAAGCTCGCCGACCTCGAGTCCCGCGAGGTCCTCCTCGCGAAGCTTGCTGGCGCGCTCAAGGCGAAGCAGAGCGCTGCTGCCGCTGTGTTCGCCGCGCTGCCCACGCAGATGGCTCAGCTGGCCGACGCCCTCCGCGCGAAGCGCGAAGAAGCGGGCGAGTAACACGGGGGTTGCCGCAACACCCGCGGTCCCGTTCCTAGTTTTCAGCAAGTCCTAAACGTAAGGAAAACATCATGGCGAAGCTCAGCACCGACGAGCTGCTCGACGCGTTCAAGGAGATGACCCTCCTCGAGCTGTCCGAGTTCGTGAAGCAGTTCGAAGAGGTCTTCGACGTCAAGGCCGCCGCCCCCGTCGCGGTCGCCGCTGCCCCCGCCGCCGCTGGTGGTGGCGAGGCCGCCGCCGTTGAGGAGCAGGACGAGTTCGACGTCATCCTCGAGGCCGCCGGCGACAAGAAGATCCAGGTCATCAAGGAGATCCGCGCCCTCACGTCCCTGGGCCTCAAGGAGGCCAAGGACCTGGTGGACGGCGCTCCGAAGGCCGTCTTCGACGGCAAGGTCAACAAGGAGCAGGCGGAGAAGGCCAAGGCTGCCCTCGAGGGCGCCGGCGCCACCGTGACCGTGAAGTAACTTTCCCCTTCACGCGAGCTCTTCGGGAAGAGGCGGATACACCCTGGTGCCGGGTGTGCCGCCTCTTTTCGCGTTCCTGGAGGGAATGGGCGTGGGCTCCTCGTGCCGGGTCGCGTTCGTTCCAGTGCGGTGGTTCAACGGCGTACGGTATGGGCGCGTACCGGCTGATCCACGCCTCGCCGGCGCGTGTGGTGGGAGTGGGGCTTAGAAGATTCTCATGTTCGTCTCATCGCCACGCCAACCGGCCTGCCTAGCGTGCAGGGTGTGGCTACCGAAGCGAAGTCTCGATGGGCGCTGGCAGCCCTCCTCATAGGCACTGGCGTGCTCTACATCTGGGGCCTGGGTGCCTCCGGATGGGCCAATTCGTTCTACGCGGCGGCCGTGCAGGCGGGCAGTCAGAGCTGGAAGGCGTTCTTCTTCGGATCCTCCGACGCCGCCAACGCGATAACCGTCGACAAGACCCCTGCCTCCTTGTGGCCGATGGTGCTCAGCGTGCGGCTGTTCGGGCTCAACTCCTGGGCCATGCTCGTTCCTCAGGCGCTCATGGGCGTCGGTGCGGTGGCGTTGGTGTACGCGTCCGTGCGCAGGTTGTTCACCGCCTGGGCCGGGCTGCTGGCCGGGGCCGTGATGGCGCTCACCCCTGTGGCCGTGTTGATGTTCAGGTTCAACAATCCAGACGCGATGCTCGTCCTGCTGCTGACGGCCGCCGGATATTGCATGGTGCGGGCGCAGGAGCGTGGGGCCACGCGGTGGTTGGTGTTGGCGGGGACCGCGATCGGGTTCGCGTTCCTGGCGAAGATGCTGCAGGCGTTTCTGGTGTTGCCCGGTTTCGCGCTGGTTTATCTGATCACCGCGCCGGTGGCGTTCTGGCGGCGAGTGTGGCAGTTGCTGCTGGCCGGTGCGGCCATGGTGGTGTCGGCCGGATGGTGGCTGCTGGCGGTGGCGCTGGTGCCCGCGTCTGAGCGGCCGTACATCGGGGGTTCGCAGAGCAACAGCGTGCTGGAGCTGGCGCTCGGCTACAACGGGATCGGGCGGCTCAACGGCGCCGACTACGGCGGGCTGGGCAATCTCAACCAGCAGGCCGGCTGGCTGCGGATGTTCGACACGGAGGCGGGCGGCCAGATCTCCTGGCTGCTTCCATCCGCGCTGGCGCTCCTGATCGCCGCCACCTGGCTCACCCGGAGGGCGCCGCGGGTCGATCCGGTCCGTGCCGCCCTCTGGGTGTGGGGGAGCTGGCTGATCGTGACCGGGCTGATCTTCAGCCTGATGCAGGGGATCTTCCACGCCTACTACACCGTGGCGCTGGCCCCGGCCATCGCGGTGCTGGTGGGCATGGGAGTGGCCCTGCTGTGGGAGCGGCGGTCGTTCCGGCTGCTGGCCGTGGTCACGGCGGGGACGGCGGTGTGGTCGTACGTGTTGCTGTCGCGCAGCGCGGAGTGGAACTCGTGGCTGGGCGTGGCCGTGCTGGTGGCGGGGCTGGGAGCGGCGCTGGCGATGCTGTTCACGCGCCGGGCCCTGGCCGTGGTGGCCGTTGCCTTGGTGGCCTGCCTGGCGGCTTTGGCGGGTCCGGCGGCCTACGCCGTTGACACGGCTGCTTCTGCGCACACCGGGGCGATCCCGACCGCCGGGCCCTCCACCGGAGGCTTCGGGAGGGGATTCGGCGGAGGATTCCCGCGTCCGGGCGGGGGAGGCGGCCAGCAGTTCCGCCAGCCGCCTGGAAACGGCGGGGCGCCCGGTCAGCAGCCTGGAAACGGGTGGGGGCAGTCTGGAAACGGTCAGGCGTTCCAGCAACCGCCGGGTGGTGGGCAGGGGCCAGGTGGTGACGGGTCCGGTGGCCGTGGGATGGGACGCGGCGGCATGGGCATGGGCGGGCTGCTCAACGCGGGGACCCCGGCCGCCGAGCTGACCGCGCTGCTGAAGACCAACGCCTCCGCCTACACGTGGGCTGCGGCGACAGTGGGCTCCAACAACGCGGCCGGATACCAGCTGGCCAGCGGTCAGCCGGTGATGGCGGTGGGCGGGTTCAACGGCACCGATCCCGCGCCGACGCTCGAGCAGTTCAAGCAGTACGTCGCCGAGAAGAAGATCCACTACTTCATCGGCGCCGGGATGGGAAGGGGGCGTCGCAGCGCGGGTGGCAGCGATGATGCGGCCCAGATCGCGGCTTGGGTGCAGGACACGTTCACCAGCGCCACCGTTGGCGGAACGACCGTCTTCGACCTCACCCAGCCCTGATCCCCGGCCGGTCGGACGCGCCCGCCCGGGCCCGGCGGACCGTCCACCCCGACTTGCGATGCCTTCCGCCCGGCCTGCCGTGTCGTCCACACCCATCGCCGTCCCTATCACGCCGATCGCGGTGCCGACCGGCGCTGACCGCCGTTCCGACCGCGCCGTCGTGCTGAGAGCGTCGTTCGCTGTCCCGACCACCCTGATTGCTTCCTGGGCGCGCCGGCTGCTGCCTTGTCCGCCCGGGCGGCCAGGACGCGGTCGCGCTCGCGCACGGCGCCGGACCCGCCCGGCCGTGTGTGGGGGCGGTGCGCGTTACGGCCGTGGCCCGGCCGCCTCCCCAAGGGCCCACTCGCCGGGCGCGTGTCGGGCCGGATCGCGGGCGGGGTGAAGGTCAGGAGGCGGCGGCTCTTACCTGGGTTATGGCGCTGGTGTCCATGTAGTCCCTGGTGTGGATGATCTGGCCGTTTCTGATCCGGAGCACCAGGAGGCCAGGGACCGTGATCTGGTGTCCGGCGGCCACGGCGAACACGTTCTGCTCCACCACCACAACCTCCGGGTCCGTCGTCTGGTAGAGCGCCACGCGGCGTACCTCCTGGGCCTCGAACGTGGCCCCGCCCCACATCGCGTGGTAACCGGCACGGATCTCCTCTCTCCCCTTGTACGGCGCCAGCCCCCCGAACGGGAACTCGTGCAGCCCGTCCTCGGCGTAAAGGTCGGCCAGTTCGTCGGGGGACTTGTGGAGCATGGCCGCGTGGTAGGCGGTGACGATCTCGTCGATGGACATGGAAATGGCACCTCGCTCACTCAACGAACGTTGACTCAACGAGCGTAGAGCGAAGGGAAAGCTTTGGTCAACGCATGTAGAGTCGGAGCGTGGGCGAGAGAGTGCTTCCGCGGGCCGAGAGGCGGCGCCGTACTGAAGCAAGGATCTTGGATGCTGCCCGGGCGCTCTTTGCCGAGCTGGGGTTCGAGCGGGCCACCATCAGGGCCGTCGCCAAGGCGGCCGAGGTCGATCCCGCCCTCGTGATGCAGTACTTCGGCAGCAAGCAGGAGCTCTTCCAGCAGGCCGTACGGGTGACGCCGATCAGCGACGGGGAGCTGACCGCCGAGGAGCTCGTCGAGCAGTTGCTCGGCACGCTCAACGTGAAGATGGGTGAGTTGCCGCAGAGCTCGCTGGCCATGATGCGGTCCATGCTGACTCACCCCGAGGCGGCCGCGTCGGCGCGAGAGGTGCTGAGCAGGCAGATCGATCGGCTGGCGGAGGCCATTCCCCGGGAGGACGCGCGGGTGCGTGCGGCGCTGATGACGACGATCATGCTCGGCGTCACCGTCGGGCATCAGTTGCTGGAGCTCGAAGAGCTGCGCGGAGTGTCGCAGGACGAGATCGCGCGGCTGCTACGGCCCAGCCTGCGGGCTCTGACCGGCGATGCGGAGGACTGATCCCGCGGCAGGTCCAGAGAGCCGGACCACCGGTTTCATAACCGGGCAGTAACAAGTTATTGGAATTAGTTCCAATTCGGCGGAGCCCCATTACGGTGAGGACACCACGCGAGCTAGGCATGCGGCACGTTATCTCCCGAATACTCACTGCGATCGGAAGGTGTCCAGTGGGAGTCGAAGTCATGGTCGACGGGTTGACCAAGTCGTTCGGCCGGCAGGTCATCTGGGAGGACGTCTCGCTCACGCTGCCCGCGGGCGAGATCTCCGTTCTGCTCGGCCCCTCGGGCACCGGAAAGTCGGTCTTCCTCAAGACGCTGGTCGGCCTGCTGCGGCCCGAGCGCGGCCACATCTGGATCGACGGCTATGACCTGGCCAACTGCAACGAGAACAAGCTGTACGAGCTCCGCAGGCTGTTCGGCGTCCTGTTCCAGGACGGCGCGCTGTTCGGCTCGCTCAACCTCTACGACAACATCGCCTTCCCGCTGCGCGAGCACACCAAGAAGACCGAGGCGCAGATCCGCCAGATCGTGATGGAGAAGGTGGAGCTGGTCGGCCTGCTCGGCTCCGAATCCAAGCTGCCCGGGGAGATCTCCGGCGGCATGCGCAAGCGTGCGGGACTGGCCAGGGCGCTGGTGCTGGATCCGGAGATCATCCTGTTCGACGAGCCCGACTCCGGCCTCGACCCGGTCCGCACCGCGCTACTCAACCAGACCATCGTCGACCTCAACGCCGAGATCGAGGCGACGTTCCTGATCGTGACGCACGACATTAACACCGCCCGTACGGTCCCCGACAACATCGGGATGCTGTTCAGGCGCGAGCTGGTCATGTTCGGCCCGCGCGAGATGCTGCTGTCGAGCGAGGAGCCGGTGGTGCGGCAGTTCCTCAACGCCAGGAGGCACGGCCCGATCGGCATGTCGGAGGAGAAGGACCTCTCCGAGCTGGAGGCCGAGACTCAGATGGGCCTCGATCCCGGCTCGCTGCCGCCGATCCCGCCGCAGCTCATGCCGAGCGGCAACAAGATCCGCCGTACGCAGCAGCCGCCGGGCACGTGGCTGGCGGCCAACGGGGTGATCCCGCCGCCGGGGTCGTTCGTGGACGAACGCGGTCGTAACTGGCTGGAGGAGTACCCCCGGCTGGTCAACGCCTACCTCCACGGCATCCGCTGAATCCGGCGCTCGGCGGCCCCCTGGTTGTCTCTGCTTGATCCCGCGCGGAAGGCCTGCGTCTTATGGGTGGGCTGATCGGCGCGGTCGCGTCCTGGGCGCGTTCGGGCGCGCGGCACCGCGGCGTCCACGACGGGCCTCCGACGCTCGATGTCCGACTGCGCCGTCGTGCTCCTCGGGGGCAGGAGGAGCGGGCTGGATGCCTCCGGGGCTGCTTCGGGCACCAGGGATGCGTGCTGGACGCTCAGCGGGCATCTGAGGGCCGTCTGGAGGTATTTGCGGAGATCTAGGCGCCTTGACCGATTCGCTCCGAGTTCCCAACCGCCTCGGTTGGTTCGGGGGCTCCAGCAGCGGGCAGCGCGTTATGATCCGGCGGACCGGCCGAGGGAGAGGTGAGCAGACGTGGCAGTACTTGCCGCCCGGCCCGCTCGCATCCTGATCGCCGCGCTCAGCGGAGTGCTCGCGGTGCTGGTCGGTACGGGCGTGTGGATCGCCGCGCAGGCGCGCGATGAGCAGGGCAGGGCAGGCGACAAGCAAGCAGCGCTCCTGGCCGCGGGGACCCACGCGAAGAGCCTGATCTCGCTCGACTACAAGACCGTCGACGCCGACGTGAAACGCATCATCGACTCCTCGACCGGGGCGGCCAAGGCGGAGTACGAGGCCAACGCGGCGAAGCTCAAGACCACCACAGTCGAGAACAAGGTCGTCCAGCACGGCGTGCTGCGCGCGACGGGGCTCGCCTCCATGGCGGGCGCCATGGCGAAGGTGCTGGTGGTGGCCGACGTGGAGATCCGCTGGGACGGCTCCAAGAGCCCGCCGCAGGAACGGTATTACCGGTGGTCGATGGAGGTGACCAAGGTCGGCGGCGTCTGGCTGGTGTCGAAGGCGGTGCAGGTGACGTGAGGACGTTCGCGATCGTGCTGCTGGGCGTCCTCGTGGTCGTGGCGGGCGTGCTGGTTCCGACGATGTGGTTCAACCTGCGCGACCTGCGGGCGGCCGACGCGGCCGGGGCGGAGGCGATGGCGGCGGCCAAGGAGGTGGCACCCGATCTTCTCTCGTACGACTACCGGACGGTGGAGGCGGACCTGGCGAGGGCCGGCACGCACACGACCGGCGAGCTGACGAAGCACTACAAGGAACTGACCACGTCCCTCGTGTCGCGGGCCAAGGCGCAGAAGATCGTGCAGACCGTGGCCGTGGCGGGGGCCGGAGTCGAGCGGGCCGGGCCTGACCGAGTAGAGGTTCTGCTCTTCGTGAACACGGGTACGGTCAAGGAGACCGCCGCCAAGACCGGGCTTCAGCAACAGTTCACCCAGAACCGGGCCAGGTTCGTCATGGTCCGGCAAGATTCGCGCTGGCTGGTCGCCGACATGTCGACCCTCTTGGGGACCGCTTGACGCCTCAGCGCGCCGCTTCTTTCAATTGTTACCAAAAATCAGGTTTAGCGAAGCCTTTGGAACGGGTACTTCAGTCACAGCTACACCGGTTGTCGGCATGGGTTCGACCCCCGGTGTGACGGAGCGTTAACCGCCCCCGTTCGCGGGTATCGTCTTGGGCCTGGCGGTAGGCGACCTGTCACACAGGGGAGAAAACCCAGCGTCCGGGCCCCTAGTCGGCTAAAAGTCGGGGTTGTGGGCTTGACGTTTCCGCCTGAACGGGCGATGCTGCGACCAACGTGGAGCATGCAGCGAGAGCGAAGTGGACAGGCGTGTGCCGTTCGGCTACACTGCCCCTTTGCGCTGCCCTTTGACGACCCGTGATGCTTGCTCACGTTGCGAGGTTGTCTGGCGTGCGTGTAGTCAGTCCGCCGCGAGCCCTCGGAAGGACATCTGTTGGCAGCCTCGCGCAACGCCTCCGCCGTACCCGCTGGTCCCCGTCGCGTGTCATTCGCGCGCATCCAGGAGCCCCTCGAAGTTCCTGACCTTC
>NZ_JBFAMX010000002.1:0-109029 GCF_040659615.1 Nonomuraea sp. NPDC049784 | reverse complement strand
CGGTCACCTCGAGGGCGCCGCCGGCATCGCCGGCCTGGTCAAGGCCGTCCTGGCGCTCGACCGCGGCGAGCTCCCGCCGAGCCGGCTCGGCAAGCCCAGCCCGGCCGTCGACTGGACGGGCGCCGGGCTGCGGGTGGTCGACGCGCCGACGTCCTGGCCCGCCTCCGCGCATCCGCGCCGGGCCGCGGTCTCCGCCTTCGGCTACGGCGGCACCGTCGCCCACGTCGTCCTCGAACAGGCGCCGCCCGCCGGACCACCCGCCGAGGGGACCGCGGGCCGGCTGTATCCGGTGTCCGCCGCGTCGCCGGCAGCGTTGCGGCAGGCCGCAGGCAACCTCGCCGGCGTCGCCGGTCGCCTGCCCTCGGCCGACGTCGGGCACACGCTCGCGCTGCGCCGCGCCCACCTGCCGGACCGGGCGGTGGTGGCGGCGCAGAGCCCGGCCGCGCTGGCTGACCGGTTGCGCGCCCTGTCCACCGGCGCCTCGCACGACGCGGTGACCACCGGGCGGGTGCTCTCCGATCCCGGTCCCGGCCCGGTGTTCGTGTTCTCCGGGCACGGCTCACAGTGGGCGGGCATGGGCCGGGAGCTGCTGGCGACCGAGCCGGTGTTCGCCGCGGTGATTGACGAGCTGGAGCCGGTGTTCGCCACCGAGATCGGCTTCTCGCCACGGGAGGTGCTCGCCGAGGACGAGCTGACCGAGGTGGACCGGATCCAGACCATGATCTTCGCGATGCAGCTCGGCCTCGTCGAGCTGTGGCGCGCGCACGGGGTGCGCCCGCACGCGGTCATCGGCCATTCGGTCGGCGAGATCGCCGCCGCCGTGACGGCCGGGGCGCTGAGCCGCCTGGACGGCGCCCGGCTGATCTGCCGCAGGTCCCGGCTGCTGGGGCGGGCCGCCGGCCGCGGCGCGATGGCCATGGTGCACCTGCCGTTCGCCGAGACGGCGCGGCTGCTGGGGGACCGCACCGACGTGGTCGCCGCGATCGCGGCGTCACCCGGCTCGACGGTCGTCTCCGGCGATCCGGACGCCGTGGCCGACGTGCTGGCCGGCTGGATCAAGGAGGGCATCCCGGGCCGTCGGGTCGCCTCCGACGTGGCCTTCCACGGGCCGCAGATGGATCCGCTCCTGGCCGACCTGACCGCCGCCGCGGCTGACCTCACGGTCGGCGTCCCCGGCATCCGCGTCTACTCGACGGCGCTGGACGATCCGCGCGCCAACCCGGGCTTCGACGGCGCGTACTGGGCGATCAACCTGCGCCGGCCGGTGCGCCTGGCCGACGCGGTCACGGCGGCCGCGGCCGACGGATATCGCGCGTTCGTCGAGATCTCCCCGCACCCGGTGGTCACCCACTCGGTGCTGGAGACGCTCGGCACGGCCGGTCACGAGGAGGTCTTCGTCGGCACGTCGTTGCGGCGGAACCGTCCCAGCCTGCTGGCCGGCGTGGCCGCGGCGCACTGCGCCGGCCTCGACGTGGACTGGCGCCGGCTGCAGCCGGCCGGCGGGCCGGTCGTGCTCCCCTCATACCCGTGGCAGCACCGCAGGCACTGGCGTGCGCCGTCGGCCCCGGACGCCGCCGGTCGCGGCCACGATCCCGGCACGCACACGCTGCTCGGCGACGGCCTCGATCTCGCCGGCACCGACGTACGGCTCTGGCGGACCAGCGTGGACGACCAGACCCGGCCCTATCCCGGCAGCCATGCCATCGAAGGCGTGGAGATCGTGCCGGCTGCGGTGCTCGCGGCGACCTTCTTCGCCGCAGCCGGAGGTCAGGTGCTCGGCGAGGTGAGGATGTCGGCGCCGCTGCTGACCGCCGACCGCCGCGAGGTCCAGGTCGTGCGGCAGGGAACCGGACTGCGGCTGGCCGCCCGTGTCGCCAGTGAACCGGACGCCGCCTGGCAGATGATCGCCACCGCCACGGTGCCCGCCGAACCGGGAGAGGCGCCTGCTCCCCCGGCGCAGCCGCTCGTCCAGGCGGAGCCGGGCCAGGTCACGCAGCGGCTCGCCGCCGTCGGCGTGCCTGGCACCGGGTTCGACTGGACGGTCGAGGAACTGCTGCGCGGCCGCGGCGCGCTGCTCGCCCGGGTCCGGTGCGGGCCGGCCGCCACGTGGGCACCCGTTCTGGACGCGGCGATGTCGGTGGCGCCGAGCGCGTTCCCCGGTGACCCGCTGCTTCGCATGGTGACGAACGTCGATCGGCTGGTCACCGTCGGAGAGCCACCGGACACGGTCGACATCGAGGTCTGGCTCGACCCCGAACGCGCCGACACGGTGCAGGTACGGGTGACCGACCGCGCCGGCACCGTCGTCGGCTGGCTCTCGGGGCTGCGGTACCCGGTGATCGACGTGCCGGCCGCCGCGGAGAACGGTGCCGAAGGCGTGCGGCCCGCCGAATCCATCGCCGATCTGGGGCCAGAGGAACTGCGTGCGTTCCTGCTCGAGGAGGTCGGCGCGCAGATCGCCCAGGAGATGCGGCTGGCCCCCGCCGACCTGTCGCCGTACCGGCCGCTGATCGAGCAGGGGCTGGACTCGGTGCTGACGGTGGTCGTCCTGCGGCGGCTGGAGAAACGGTTCCGATGCTCGCTGCCGACGACCTTGCTGTGGCGGCAACCGACCGTCGCCGCGGTCTCCGACTACATCGCCGGGCTGGTGTCCGCCTCGGGCGGTAACGGGCACGCCCACGCGCCGGTGGGCGGGGGTTCCTTGATGTAGGGCTCGAGCGTCTCGCCCGGCTCGTCCACCTCAGGGTCGCGATTGTCTGCCGCCACCCGTGTCACCAACCTCATGGGACAGAACATCTAGAGCAGGTGCCGGTGCGGGCGGTCTGTCTCTTGGGGCTGATTGGTGTGCTGGTGAGTAGCGGCCCAGGAGGCGAGCAGGCGGAGCGCGTCTTCGGACGGGGAGCCTGGTTCGGCGGCATAGATCGTCATGGACAGGTCCGGCTCGGCGCGCAGGTCCATGCTCTCGTAGGCAAGGGTGAGGTCGCCGACGATGTGATGGCGAATGTGCTTGACGCCGGTGCCGTGCGTGCGGACGTCTGCGAGCGGTGAACATGCTCGGGGACTGGTTGAAGAGCCGACATCAACCTCAGTGTCAGTCCGGCCTGGACCACGGGCAGCCCGGGGTCGACCTGCTTGGCGCCCTTGTGGCCTGCTCCGGAGCGACGCATCCGGCCCTCGGCCAGCGGACGGTACCCCCTCGTTTCGAGGCGGTCTTACATCGAGTAGGCGCCGGAGGCGAGGGCGATGACGCCGACCACGGTCATCAGCAGCGCCGAGCCGGGGTGCATGGCGATCGAGATGCGGATGTCCTGCTTCTTCCAGGCGAGCCAGACGCCCGGGTAGAGGAAGACGAGCTTCGACAGGACCGTCCAAGGGGCCCAGAAGTGGTACACCGAGAAGAAGAAGGTGTTGAAGAACGGGGCCCACTTGCCGAGCTGCGGGAGGCGGGGCAGCAGGAAGCCGCGGAAGTAGTACTCCTCGAGCAGGGGCAGGGTGAAGCCGGTGAACGGCGCGCAGATGAGCAGCGTGGTGAGCACGAGCTCGTGCGAGTAGCCCTGGAGGTAGGCGGTGCCGTCGGGGCCGGCGCCCTGGTAGTTCACCCAGGTGAAGAACCAGTCGTAGACGATGTTGTCCAGCGAGGTCAGAGAGAGCGAGACCACGGTCATCCACACGAGGCACGCGGCCCCGAGCCAGAAGACCTTGCCGCGCGAGACCGGCTTGTCGCGATAGTGGACTACGCCCTTCATCGTGAAGCGGCCGGTCTTCTTCTTGCCCAGCCACAGCAGGAATAGCTGGAGCGGGAAGAGCACAACCGCGAGGGCGATGGCCCAGGCCAGGAAGATCGGGAAGTGTATCGCCCGGACCAGGGGGGCGGCGATGAACGCGTACACGGCGACGATGACCGCGCCGGGCACCAGGTGCAGTGCGATGGAGAACGGGACGGAGTGACGGTCGGCGAGGAGCTTCGCGACGAAGCCCTTCGGCTGGGCGCCTTGGCTGTCGGGTGAGGGTCGCATTGCTGTATCCATGTCGAGAATCGTGGCCCCTCGACCCGACACGGACCTGACATCGCGCTGACACGGCTTCGAGTCGCCGTGAAAGGCGCAGGTCACGGAGCCACGCTCCGTCATATGTAGCGGAGGACGCGAGCTCGAAGAAGGTCGAAGTTGGCTCGGCCGAACAGCCGGTGCGTCAGCGGTCGTGTACGGAACGAGTTGGTGACGTTCCAAAAATCAGACTTCGGGCCAATGGCAGGAAAAGGTGGTTGATCTTGCCTCATCCTTGGGTCTTGCACAGCGGCTCCGCCCCCAGGAGCCGCGTCGAGAGTCAAAGGGAGTTCCATGGTCAACCGATATCGGGCGTTACTGGCGGCGGTGGCGGCCTCGGTCACACTGGGGACCGTCGCCGTCGCCCCCTCGCAGGCGTCTGCGGTCGCTCCGGTCAGCGTGACGTTCGCCGCCGCGGAGGACGTGTTCGTCAGCCAGGCCGAGCCCGCCAAGAGTTTCGCCACCGCGACGTGGCTGAGCGTCTGCGGCTCCGGCTGCGGCGGCGTCGCCGCGGGGCAGCGCATGGCCCTGACCCGGTTCAAGGTCACCGGGATCCCGGAGGACGCCGAGGATGTCAAGGTCACCCTGGACGTCGTCTCGGCCAGGACGACGGACACCACCATCTCCGCCCGCGAGGTGACGGGCTCGTGGACCGAGGCCGCCACCACCTGGAACACCCGCCCGGCGGCCGGTGACAGCGCCGTCGCCTCGCACACCGGGTTCACCACCGGCGCGACGGCCAAGCTGGACGTCTCCTCCGCGATCGTGGGAGACGGCACCTACGCCTTCGCCCTCACCGGCACGTCCGACACCACGACCGTCCTGATGTCCTCGCGTGAGACCGGCGACCGCGGGCCGAAGCTCACGGTCACGTACACGCCGGGTTCGGGGGAGGAGCAGACCGACGGGCCGCTGCCGTTCACCCTGGCTAGCACGGCGGCGCTGCGGGCCTCGGACAAGAAGGTGTTCGCGCACTACTTCACCCCGTACCCGATCTCGCTCGACAACGCCGCTCCGGAAAACGATTACTACGCCCGCAACTACCTCAAGCCGGAGGGGGAGAGCGGCAAGCATGCCGCGTACGGCGGGCTGCTCCGCGACCGGCCCGCCGGCCGCGCCCCGATCACCGGCGACTACGCGCTAGCCGACCTGAAGACCGAGGTCCAGCAGGCCATCGCCGCCGGCATCGACGGCTTCACCGTGGACATCCTGTCGGTGACCAGCGC
Organism: Nonomuraea sp. NPDC049784; assembly: GCF_040659615.1. Lineage (NCBI taxonomy): Bacteria > Bacillati > Actinomycetota > Actinomycetes > Streptosporangiales > Streptosporangiaceae > Nonomuraea > Nonomuraea sp. NPDC049784. The sequence continues at coordinate 103,757 of NZ_JBFAMX010000002.1, read as the reverse complement.
GAACTGGACGCGCGTGCAGAACCTCATCAAGGCCGCCGAGGCCGTCGATCCCGGCTTCAAGATCGTGCTCATGCCGGACACGAACGGGCTCGCCTCGGTGGACAGCGCCACCCTGGCCGCGGCCATCGCCAAGCTCGCCGCGTCGAAGTCGGTCTACCGGCTCGCCGACAACCGCCTGGTCGTCGCCCCCTTCAAGGCGGAGGGCCACACCGCCGCCTGGTGGGCCGACTGGATGAAGATCATGGAGACGGCGCACGGGATCAAGGTCGCCCTGGTGCCCTGCTTCATCGACTTCGGCAAGAACCGCGACGCCTTCGCCTCGATCAGCTACGGCTTCTCCAACTGGGGCAGCCGCAGCCCCGCGGGCAACGCGAACCTGACAGCCAACATCACCACCGCGCACGGCATGGGCAAGATCTGGATGCAGCCGGTGTCGGTCCAGGACGAGCGGCCCAACCAGGGCATCTTCGACGAGGCCGGCAACACCGAGAACCTGCGCGCCTCGTGGAAGGGCGCGATCGACGGCATGGCCGACTGGGTCCAGCTCACCACCTGGAACGACTACTCCGAGAACACCCAGTTCGCCCCGTCCAGGAACGCCGGGTGGACCTACCTGGACATCAACGCCTACTACCTGACCTGCCACAAGCTCGGCTGCCCGAAGATCACCAACGACGTCGCCTACCTCACCCACCGCGTCCAGCCGGTCGCGGCGACGCCGTCGTTCGAGCAGACCAAGCTGATGAACCTGCGCAGCGGCAGCACGGCGGCCCGTGACACGGTCGAGGTGCTCAGCATGCTCACCGCGGCCAGCAAGGTGTCGGTCACCATCGGCGGCACCACGCAGACCTACGACGCGCCCGCCGGGGTGTCCGCCAAGACCTTCCCGCTGAAGGCCGGCACTGCCGCGGCCACCGTGACCCGGGGCTCCGCCACGGTGGCGAAGGTCACCTCGCCGTACACCATTACCGCCACGCCGTACGTGCAGGACCTGCACTACCGCGCGGCCTCCAGCGAGCGCTGACCTGGGCAGGCCCCGGGCACGGCGGTCAGCCGCGCGGCCATACGGCGGTGCGGGCCGCCAGCGCCGGGCAGGACGGGGCGCTCCGCGCAACTCACATACCTTCGCTTAACCGCGACCGTGGCGTGGATACGGACGGCGAGGACGATGACGGCTCAGCGGAGGCGCTGGTGCCGGTGGCGTAATCGCCAGCTCATCGCCCGGCGGCGGCCGGGCGGCTAGGACGAAAGAGGCCCAGGCCAGGGAGGTTGTCCCTGGCCTGGGCAACTGGCGACCCTGCCCGACGTCGGCACGCCGACCCGCTAGTGCGCCTGTTGCGGCGTTTGTCGGTGCGACCTCGTAGGCTCGCGGCCACGTTGTCGAAGGGATTGCCGTGGAAGACCCGATGGGTATCGCAGCGCTGACCAAGATCCTGCCTTCGGATCTCGGTGCGGACGAGGAAATCGATTGGTCGGCAGCAGAGATGCGATGGGGCACGCGGTTCCCACGTGACTACATGGCCTTCATGTCCATCTATGGCGCCGGCGCGTTCGACGCCGCCGACGGGCGGGGCGGGGGCGTCATCCTCATGCCGTTGCCCAAGGAGAGCATCTACCTGGACGATGAGACCTTCGAGGATGAGACGCAGAACGCCCGTGCCACCTGGGAGATGCTGGGGGGTCAGGAAGGCCTCGACATCGACCCGGACGACATCCTCGCCTGGGGCGTCACCTCGGGCCCCGACATCCTGTGCTGGCTGACCACCGACCCTGACCCCGACGAGTGGCCGGTCCTGGTCTGCGGCCGACACACCGACGAGGACTTCACACTCTTCCCCTGCGGCATGGTCGAATTCCTCCGCAGGCTGCTCCTGGACGAGCACGACCCCTACCCCCTCAGCATCGACCTGCCGCCTGTCGCCGTTCCCGCGCCACCACATCAACGTGATCGGCAAGTACTCCTTCGTCCTGCCGGAGCTGCCCGGCGGCGTGCGTGAGCTCCGCGACCCCGATGAAGCCGACGAGGACGACGAAGCCGCTTACAACACGCACTGAACGATGGAGGCGGCCGGACTTCCCGAGCTCGCGCCGCCGCTGAACCGTCGCTGCCCCGGCAGGGTGGGCTGCGGAGGCGGGGCCGTTCGGGGGGCGGGGTTCGTGTCCAGGACGCGTGGCTGCCCGTTGGCCGCCCGGTGGCGATGAGAGAGGAGGCCGTCGGCGGGGAAGGGCGTCAGCCTTCGCGGTTAAGGAGCATGGCCAGGGCCTGGGAGCGCTGTGCGACGAGGTCGTCGTAGGTGCCGTCGCGCTCGGCCCAGCGGTGCATGAGGACGCCCTTCACGAGGACTTCGTGAGGCGTGGGGTTCTCCGAGAGCAGGTGCATGACCTCGGTGGCGAAGTCGTCGAGCGGCAGCGCGTGCGGGTTCACCTTTTCCTGACCTGCTGTGGCGACGGCCGGGGGGACAAGCTCGACGACGCCGACACCCGTGCCGTCGAGCTGCGCGCGCAGCGCCTCTGAGTAGGCGTGCACCGCGGCCTTCGAGGCGGCGTAGCTGGGCATGGGCGGGAACGGCAGGAAGGCGATGCCGGAGGTGACGGTGATGAAGGTGCCGGCGCCCCGCCGGACCAGGTGGGGGGTGAAGGCGTCGATGACCCGGATGGTGCCGACCAGGTTGGTGTCGATCGTCGTCTCTGCCGCCTCGAAGTGCGCGGGGTCGCGCAGGTCCTCCAGGAGCATGACGCCCGACATGGTCACCACGGTGTCCAGCTCGGGGTACCGGGCGAGCACGGCGTCACGGACAGACGTGACGGAGGAACTGTCGGTGACGTCGATACCGAACGTGCCGAAACCTTCTTCGGCTAGTTCCGAGAGTGCCTCTGGGCTGCGGCCGCCAACTGCCACGGTGCTGCCCGCTGCGGCGAACCGGCGGGCCAGCTCTCGCCCGATACCCGAGGATCCGCCGACGATGAGAACGGTGCGGTTGGAGAGATCCACGAGATCTTCCCTTCAGTCCAGGGCGCCGACGGCGTTCAGGCCCGCGGCGCAGACAGTGATGTTCTCTGTCCTTCTCAAAACGGTGTCACCACAGTCTTGACGGCATTCGGTGGATGTGGCAGGGCTCTCGTCTTCCCTGGTCCTGCCAGGGCCCCCTCTGAGACACGCGCACCGCATTACGGTGTCGGTATGAAGGATGAGGAATCCGGCAACCGGCTCGGCAGCTACCTTCGTGCCCGGCGTGAGCTGGTCTCCCCGGCGCAGGCAGGACTCCCCTCCGGCGGAAACCGCCGCGTGCCCGGCCTGCGCCGTGAGGAAGTCGCCCTGCTCGCCGGAATCAGTCCCGACTACTACCTGCGCCTGGAACGGGGCCGTGACAGGAACCCCTCACCCCAGGTTCTCGAATCACTCGCGCGCGTCCTGCAGCTCGACGGCATCGAGCGGACGTATCTGCTCGGCCTCGCTGCGGCACGCCCCAGGGCGCCGCGCCGCAAGCGGCCCGAGCACGTACCGGCGCGAGTGCACGAGCTACTCGCCCACCTTCAGATCCCCGCGTTCGTCGAAGGGCGCGCGTTCGACGTCCTGGCCTCCAACCCCATGGCCGTCGCGCTCTCCCCCCGCCTGCGGCCCGGCCAGAACCGGCTTCGTTCCCTCCTCCTCGATCCCGAGGAACAAGCCTTCCACCAGGACTGGACGAAAGCCACCGCCGACTTCATCGCCGCCCTTCGCACCACCATCGGGGACGACACCGACAACCCCCGGTTCGTCGAACTCGTCGGAGAACTCGCACTTTCCAGCCAGCGGTTCCGCACTCTGTGGGCCCGCCACGACGTCCGCAGTCTCGACGGAGGCACCACCACGGTCCACCACCCCGTCGTCGGTGAACTACGCCTCCATCGCGACAAACTCCCCATCGACGACGTCATCCTCGTCGTCTACTACCCCGACAAGGACAGCGACAGCGACGAGAAACTGCGGCTTCTCGCCGCACTTTCACACACCGAGTCCGCCGGCACAGCGCACGACAGGCGGGCGGACGACCCGTACCCAAAGACACCCTGACGAACACGCGCCGCCCGCGCCCGAGAATGACATGTTCTCGGAAGCCACGGGCCTACCAACTTCCGAGAGTCCGGTGTCGGCTACGCCGTACGGCCCCTGTTCCGCGCTGGCCGCTTTGACCTCGCCCCAGGGGAATGGCCCAGGCTAGGCGCGTGAACGACGCGGATCTCTTGCTGCCTGGCGAGTTCGGTGCTGCCGCCCGGCTGTCGCCGAAGGCGCTGCGGCTCTATGCGGCGCAGGGCCTGCTGGTGCCGGTCTACATCGACCCCAGCACCGGGTATCGCCGCTATCACCGCGACCAGATCCCGCTCGGTCGGCTGATCGGACGGTTACGCATGCTGGACCTGCCACTGGCCCGCATCGCCGCGCTGCTTCCACTCGACCCGCAAGCGCGCCAAGCCGAGCTGCGCGCCTGGGTGGCCGCCCAGGAGATCGAGCTTCAGCATCGGCGTGAGTTGGTCGAGGCGCTTGATTGCTCGGATCGTGCGGCCGCCGGCACCCCGACGCTCCGGGCTCGCCCGCAACGCAAACTGTTGTGCCGAGAACAACGTGTCCACATCGGCGAACTGGATGCTTTCATGGCCGACGCACAGGAGCGGATCCGTGCCCGGTTGCGGGCAGTCGGATTGCCCGGCGACGGACCGACGTTGGTGCACTTCCACGGATTCGTGACCCGGGACAGCGACGGGCCGGTAGAGGTCGCGGTGCCGTTCACTGGTTCGGTGGATCCCGTCGACGATCTGCGGGTGAGACTTTCGCCGGCCGGCACCGACGCCGTCCTGCCAGTCGCCAAGGCTGACGCCGACTTCCCCAAGATCTTGCACGCCTACAACGCGTTGGAAGCCTGGATCGACGCGCATCGGCTGGTATGCGTCGCCAGCCCGGTCGAGATCTGGCCCGGCACCCTGACCGGGGCCTCGTCGACGCAGTCGCACTGCTGGGTTGGACCTGCCAACGTCAGGGTGCGGACGACGACGAGCAAGCCCTTGCGATGCTGTGCGACGCGGTCAAGGCGGGCCCGGTCCTGGCCGGGCCGGTGGAAAACGGTCTGCTGCGGCACCAGCCCGGGATGACCGGGCCGATCGAGGCGGACCACTTCGTCACGGTGCTGGACGCCGACGACACGCTGGTCCGATTCCACGACCCACACGGACACCCCTACGCGACCCTGCCAACCGGGGATTTCCTCGCCGCGTGGCGCGCCGACACCATCGCCTACCGGACCACGCCGTACACCATGCGCAGTGAATTTCAGCGGGTCCGAAAGGTCACCGCCGAGGCGGCGCTTCGCACGGCCCTGCCCGGTGCGGTCGCCTGGCTGCGCGGACGCGATGAGCTCGCGGTGCCACCGGGCACGATGGGTGGCGCTGCCGGGGTCGCCCGGCTCGCGGACATGGTCACTGGTGGGCTGGATCCCCAGGTGCGTGATCACCTGATCCACTTCGCGATCCGGGTCGGTGCCCGACGGCTCACCGACGCCGCCACCTCCTTCGCCGCCCTCGGGTACCACAGGGCCGCCGCCGTGGCCACCCGACAGGCTCGGCTGGTGGGTAGCCTCCAGTATGACCTCGTGGCCGGGCACACGACGTCCGCCGCTGAGACGCTGCGGCAGCTCGCCCCTACATACGAGGAGTTGGCCACCGCGCTCAGCTAGAGCCCGTACGAATCGTGGATCACCAGCACGCGGTGGCGAGGTGTCAGAGAACAAACGTGAACATTGGCGAGCCCGGTGGGATGCGCTCCACCGTGAGCGGGCTGGCCTTCATCCGGGACAGGAGACTGTCGAGGTCGCCGGCCCGCTCGAGTTCGATGCCGACAAGCGCCGGGCCGGTTTCGCGGTTGTTCTTCTTGACGTACTCGAAGGCGATGATGTCCTCGCCCTCTCCCAGAACCTCGTCCAGGAAGTGGCGCAGGGCGCCGGGGCGCTGTGGGAAGGTCACCAGGAAGTAGTGCCTCAGCCCGATGTGTACAAGAGAGCGCTCCAGCACCTCGTTGTACCGACTGACGTCGTTATTGCCGCCCGACACCACGCACACCACCGGTCCTCCAGAGGCGTATGGCAGGAGCTCACGGGCCGCGGCACCCGCGAGAGCTCCGGCGGGTTCGGCGATGATGCCGTCGGTCTGGTAGAGATCCAGCATCTCGGTGCACACCGCGCCCTCATCGACCGCGACCACCTCGTCAACCAGATCCTTGACCAGGGGGAACGTGGCGTCTCCCACCCTTCCGACGGCGGCGCCGTCCACGAAGGTGTCCAACTCGGGCAGGGCGAGAGGCTCGCCGTGGTCGAGGGCGGCTCGCATGCTGGCCGCTCCGGCGGGTTCGGCGCCCACGATGCGGGTGGCGGGTGAGTGCTCGCGCAGCCAGACGGCGATGCCGCTGATCAGGCCGCCTCCACCGACCGGGACGACCACGGTGTGCGGCGCCTCCCTGCACTGCGCCAGGATCTCCAGGCCGACCGTGCCTTGCCCGGCCATCGTCCTGACGTCGTCGAACGGATGCACGTAGATGGCACCGGTGTGTTCGCTGTCGGCGTGCGCGGCGCTGCTCGCCTCGTCGTAGGAGCCGCCGCCGACCACGACCTCCACCCGGTCGCCGCCGAGCGCCGCGATGCGCTCGCGCTTCTGCCGTGGCGTGGTGGACGGGACGTACACCCGACCGCTGATCCCCAGACGGGCACAGGCGAACGCGACGCCCTGCCCGTGGTTGCCTGCGCTCGCGCAGACCACGCCGCGCCGCCGTTCCTCATCCGTGAGGGAGGCGATCAGGTTGAACGCCCCGCGCACCTTGTAGGAGCGACAGACCTGCGCGTCCTCGCGCTTGAGCAGCACTTGGCCGCCGAGCAGGTCGGACAGCCGATGGTTCGGCTCCAGTGCAGTATGGCGTATCACCGGCCGTAGCCGTTCGGCCGCCTGGCTGATCAGCCTGGCGGTGAGGCGGTCGGTCATGCACACTCCTGGCACAGCGGTGGATCAAGGGATGGTGGCGGGGCGTGTCGTGGTGGCCACGGTCGCAGCCGAACAGGCGATCGCCGGGAACGGTGCTCGCCGTCAGTCGAGCACACCGGCCACAACGATCCCACCAGGCATGCTATTCCGGCAGCGCCCGCCTCTCAGCCGGACGGCGTCGGCCCTTCGCTGCGCGGGAGAGGTGGCCAGCCCTAGATCAAGGGGTTCAGGCCCTCTCGGACGCCTAGGACGCCGAGATGAGCCTCCACCTCCTCTATGAGCCCTTCCAGTGTCGGTGAGCCAGGCCAGGTTTGCTTCGTGACGCTCGCGGGCGAGACGTTCTCGTTCGAAGAGGGCTTCTGTTTTGGTCAGCACCAGGGTGTACGGGCGGCCCTGCCGTCTGGTCTCGTGACGGACGGGCAGCTCCGCGTCATTTATTCGGGCGTGGACATGCCTGCGCTTGTCCTTTGCGAGCGGCCAGTCGAGAGCACGCCGTTCAGGATGCTGGAGGAACGTGCCGAGCGCTTCGCACAGGTCGCACGCGCATCCGGTGGGCAGCTCGATCGACCAGCCGCCCGGCGCGCGTTGTGGCCGCGCCAGTAATGCCCGGATCCGTTCGGCACAGTTGATGGCCAGCTCGCCGAAGCCCGCGTGGTGCCCCCCGGCGGCGCGCAGCGTGGCCATCGCCAGCACGTACGCCCGATCACCGGCCGTCCGCGCGAGCTTGTGGGCGTCCTCCAGTACGCCCGTCGATCCCAGCTGGGCCGCGGCCGCGATGATCCCGGAGCATGGCGCCCCAAGGCGGTCAGCCATGCTTCTTGCCGGGGGGTGAGAGGCCCGTCGATCGCCGGACCGACCTGGCCCGCGAACATCGTCCACGACAGATCGACGATGCGGCGGGCGGCCGTGGTGGACGGGCTCCCCTCCACCGAGAGCGCGGTACACAGCCGTGCAAGATTCTCAAGCCATTCCAGCGGCGCCTGGGCGAGGCCGTAGGAGCCGGGGGTCCCCTCGTGGTTCGTCGTGGTGGGCAACTGGTCGATGGTGGCTGTTGGTCGGCTGCTACGCGGGGTAGCCGCGCCGTCCCGTGTCTCGCGGGAGGAACGTGTCGGGCTCCGGCCGTTCCCCGCCGGCGCACGTGCTCGGCGCGGTGCGCCTCGGCGAGGGCGATGTAGATGTCGAGGGCCTTTCGCCGCAGGCCGGGCAGGCCCGGGTCCAGGCCGGGCCGCAGGAGACGACCGGTGAAGAGCGGGTGCGCGATCGTGCGGCGTTCGCGGCCCTGGCACGTCTCAGCTCCATCCGGCGTGCCCAGGACGCCGAGCGGCGCCACGTGCGGGCGGACACCGCCCACAGGTACGCCGACGCGGCCGCCGCCCGGCTCCGCCGCCTCATCGACCAGCGGGGCGAGCGGTCACCCAAACAGCAGGACCGCTTCTCGCCGCCCACCTGACGGCACGTCAGGAGTGCTCCCGGAAGATCGACATCAGCCTTTCCGCCGCCTCAGGGGAGAGCCCGCCGGTGAGGAACTCCGTGTGGATGAACAGGTCGCGCTGACCTCCCTTGACATTGAACTCCAGCGTTTCAATCGTCGCGATGGCCTCGTCGCGGTCCTCGGCCTCTCCCCATCGCTCGGCGTCCCGCATCGCGATTTCCAGGGGGCCCGCCGCGTCGCGCAGGATGAAGTAATCGTCGCTGTCCGGGAACCGCTGCAGGCCGAGGTCGATCCCGCCCCGGAAGGCGACGTCCTTCATCCGCGCCGCGGAGAAGTCGTTTCCCTCGTACCTGTTCCTCGTGCGTCCCAGCTCTGCGTCCTCCGCATAGGGTTTCGCGGAGAAGATCACCGATTCGATACGCCCCGAGAAGACGCAGTCCACGAATTCGGCGTCCCGGAAGTCGAGACGGATCAGGCTCGTGTCCAGGAAGGAGCACTTGATGAAGGTGGCCCGGCCGGGGTCGAGGCCATCCCCCTTGAGCGTGCTGCCGTCGAAAACGCACTCGGTGTAGACACTCGGCCGCCGGCCGCCTCCCAGACAGCCTTGGGTCGCGCGGATGCGGCGGAAATCGCACTTGGTAAGGTGGCTGCCATTCGCGACGGAGATGTACTTGAAACGCTGCCCGGAATAATCCGCGCCCTCCGATCGGGTGCCGCTCAGCTTAAGCTCGCCGCTCGCTTTCATCGGCTGCCCTTTCTGTCGTCTCAATCATAGGTATGTATTTTACCGCAGTTCTTTCAGGTAACAAGGAGACGCTCCCGGACGAGGTCCGGGAGCGTCTCGGGTGTCAATCGGCTACCTCATGAAGGCAGGCGGCCGACGCTGTACAGGAGGTACGGCACCCTGCTGTACACCCCCTTCGTCGTCCGGCCGAGATGGTTCGCATAGTCCTTGACCGTGGTGAACTCCACCCAGTTCATCAGGCGGCGGTCGTAGAAGTCGACGCCATGACTGGATTTGTAAACCCATCGACCGGGGTCTATCGCGTTCGCTTCCTTCTCCAGCGCGCGATGGAATGCCGACCCCAGGTAGCGGCGCGCCTGCTTGTATTTTCCGGCCTTGAGCAGCTTGCGATATTGTTTCAACTCGCCGTCCCGGAAGCCCTCCATAATTTTGTCCGGTTTCATCGCGAGCTGTTTTGCTGCGGTCTCGAGTGCGGCGGCGGATTCCGCGTAGCGAGCCCGGACTCCGGCGGGCAGGTCGTCCCTTACCTTGACGCTGAAGGTGAACCCGCACTTTGAGGCGTTGTGTGCCAGGACCGATGCGGTGCCCGCCAGCACGTAGTAGGTGTGCAGGTCGGCGACGGTCAGGTTGTGGACCCGCTGGTGCGCGGTCCGCTTCTTGACCGCCTTGACCTGGACGTACGTGCCCGAGGAGGTCCGCAGCCACATGCCGGGCTGAAGATCCTTGGCGTAGACCCATCTGCCCAGGTCACGGACCCAGAACGGGTGCTCGTCCGTGGCGGTGAGCTTGCCGGTCTTCTTTTCCTTCTTCCCGTCGGCGTCGACGGTCCTGCCGCCTGCGTCGACTGTCTTCTCGTCCGTGTCGACCGTGATGTCGACCAGCTTCTTCTCGCCGTTGCCGGTGATCAGGTCGGTGACGGGCTCGGACTGGGTCTCGCCGGTCGCGGTGTCGGTGGCCAGCACCTTGTCCCCGACCTTGACCTTGTCGATGTCCTTGGTGCTCCCGTCAGCCATCTGGACCTGCGTGCCGGGCACGAAGCTGTTGGGCGTGCACCCGCCCGTCAGGCCCCGGCCGCCGCCCAGGAGCCTGCCGAGCCCGAAGGTGGCCGCGCCCATCGCGCCACCGGCCAGCGTCTCCAGGGCGAAGTCGCCGGCGTCGAAGCTGCGGTTGGGATCCAGGGCGACGCTCGTGCTGTAGCCGGCCGCCGATCCCGCCGCTCCGGCCGCTATGGCGACCGCGAGCCCGCAGGTGATCCCGCCGGTCTCGGGGCAGAACACCGCGAGCCCGCCGACGGCCAGCCCGGCCAGCAGCCCGACACCGAAGGACGCGAGTTCGTGCTTCCAGTTGAACGGCGCCGTGTAGTGCAGGTTGGCGATGCTCAGGCCGGCAGCGTAGCCATAGCGGTTGCTGGTGGCCGGGTTGAGGTTCAGGCCGAGATCGGCGTCGGCCCCCTGCTGCGAGTCTGGGGTGAGGTACTGGTGGCTGGTGGGCAGGTAGTTCCGCGTCCCCATCTGGTAGCTGGCTGAGAACTGGTCGTACCGACTGGCCCCGAACCAGTACGGGTTGTAGGGCTCCTTGTAGGGGTTGTGGGTGTCGGGGGTGTCCACGCCGCTGACCGATCCGGGCACCAGGGAACCGAAGACGCTGTAGCCGTACGTGGCTCGGGTGTCGCCGGCGTCGGTGGTGAGGATCTCGACATTGCCCTGCGGGTCGTAGCCGTAGACGCTGCGCTCGCCGTTCGCGCCACCGTCGAACTTCGCCATGGACAGGCGCTCGTCCGACGCCGAGTACTCGAACGAGCGGGTGATCGCCCCGGCGACCTCCTCGTCCAGCACCTCGCCCGACATGCCGAGGTAGGAGTAGGTGGTCTTCTTGCCGTCGTTGTCGGTCGTGGAGGAGGTACGGCCCAGCGGGTCGTAGGTGTACTGGTTGACCCGGTTCACGTTGTCAACGCCGACCTGCTCGGTCTGAATGATCTGGTCGAAGGCGTTGTAGGTGTAGGTGGCCGTCGGCGTGTGGTCATCGCCGGAGGTCACCTGGGCGAGCCGGCCGGAGGGGTCGTAGTTGTACTCGGAGCCGTCGTCGCTCTTGGCCAGGCGGTTCCAGTCGTACCAGAAGTACGTCGAGTCCCCGGCGATGTTCTGCAGGACCACGTTCGAGTTGGCGTCGTACCTGTACTGCTCGTCGAAGGCCCAGCCGGAGTTGGCCACGCTGGTGACCCGGTCGCGCGGGTCGTAGTCGTACTCCTTGGTCACGTCCGGGTCGAGGCACTTGAACTCGACGCACTGCACCTTGATGTGGTCCTTGGAGACCTGCAGGTCGGCCTGGTACTCCAGGGTGTGCTCGTCCTGTACGGCCCCGTCGGCCTTCTTCTCCACCGAGTGCTGGAGCAGCCCGTCGAGGTAGTAGTCGTAGGTCGAGACGTTGCCGTTGGACTTGGTCTCGGTCTTCCGCTGGCCGCGCGGGGTGTAGGTGTACTGGGTCAGCCTGACGTTGGGGTCGGTCGCGCTGGAGCCGTTGCGCACCGTGTCCATCAGGTCCCGCGCGTCATAGGTGTAGTTGGCGACCGTCTTGTCGTGACCGCGGTAGGTCAGGCTGCCAATCTCGTTGTAGTCGTAGCTGGTGGTGTTCTTGAGTGCCCCGGCCAGGCTTTCCCTGATCTGGTGCACCTGGTTGAGGTCGGTGTAGTCGAGGTCCCACTGGTCGATCGTCGCGTTCGACGCGGTGTCGGTGACCTTCTTGAGGTTGCCGTTCGGGTCGTACAGGTAGTCGAAGGAGACCGCCTGCGGGTACGGCGGGCTGGACGATCCGCCCTGGTCGGCGTGGTGCTTGAGCTTTCCGTCGGGGTGGTAGCCCCACTCCAGGGTTCGCTGCAGGGTCCCGTCCGCCGCGGTGACGGTTCGCTGGGTCTGCTCGCCCAGCTCGTTGTAGTCGTAGCTGGCCGCGATGCCGAACGGGTCGATGGACTTCTTGATCCAGCCGTTGTCGTAGTACTCGGTGTGGCTGACGATCCGGCCGCTGTGATCTTCGTTGGCGAGGTGATCGGAGTCGCCCGCAGGCAACTCCACCGTCTTCAGGCGCGAGGCCGCGTCATAGGTGTAGAGGACGCTCTGAGGCGTGCGGTAGGGGAGGTCCGGATAGTTGTGGTTGTCGTCCTTGTCGAACGGGTAGACCTGCTCGGCTACGCGATTCAGCTTGTCGTAGCGCAGCTCTGTGAGGAAGTCGCCGTCGTCGTCAGCGGTCGCCACTCCACGTGGGTTGATGATCTTGGTCTGGTTGCCGACCTGGTCGTACTTGAACTGGCGGATCGTCTCCTTCTTGACCCCGTCGACCACCTCGTGCGGGACCCGCGTCTCGACCACCTGGCCGCGCTGGTCGTACACGGTCGTGGAGACGGTGCCGTTCTCGTCGGTGGAGGTGGTCTCCAACCCGTCGAGGTCGTACCCGGACTGGGTGGTGTACCCGCCGGCGTCGGTCACCGTCTTGACCTGGTGGTTGAGGTCGTAACTGAACTTCGCCGTGAAGTCGAGCGGGTCCGGGGTGGCCGCCTTGCGGGGGTCGATCACCATGGACAGGTTGCCGACGTTGTCGTAGTAGTACCTGGTGATGAAGCCCTTGGCGTCGGTGATCGTGGAGAGCTGGTAGATCTCGTCGAGGCCCTTGGTGGTGACGAAATCGCCCTCGGTGGCGGTCGCGTTGCCGTTGGGCTCGGTGATCGTCAGCCGGTTGCCGACCTTGTCGTAGGTGAACGAGGTCTTGCGCTCCGGGGCGTCGCTCTGGTCGTCCTTGGGTTCGAGCTGGTAGTTCACCCGGTCGTTGGCGTCGTAGTCGGTGGTCGTGACGGCGCCGTTGGGCGCGGTGGCCGTGGTGATGTTGTCGTTGAGGTCGTAGATCGGGGCGGGCGTGGTGATGGTCTCGCCAGTCGCGTGGTCCTTCTCCACCGTGCTGGTCAGGAGCCGGCCGTACAGGTCGTACGATCGCGTGGCGACCGTTCCCAGAGGGTTGATCACCGACAGCGGCAGGCCCCGCCAGTCGTAGCCGAGGTGGGTCGCGTCACCGTTGGCGTCGGTGATGAGCTGGGGCTGGCCGGTCGCGTCGTACTCGTCGAACTTGGTGAGGTTGCCGTTGGCGTCGGTGGCCGTCCGCACCTGACCGTAGATGTCGTAGGTGTAGGAGGTGGTGTAGTCGCCTGCGGTGGCCGTGGTGTTGCCCACGGGGTCGGTTACGGACGTCAGGTTGCCCCACGGGTCGTAGGCGAAGGTGAACTGGCGGCCTTCGGGGCTGGTCTCGCCGATCAGGTCGGCGATGTGCCCGCCGAAGCCGTACTGGTAGCTGAGGACGGTGGTCGGGGTGCTTTGGGCGGTCGCCTCGGCGTCCTGGATCCAGAGCTGGTTACCGGTGAGCGGGTCGTAGGACGCCCTGGTGATGGCGCCGTTGTCCTCCTGCTCGCTGGTCAGGTTGTGGTCGTCGTCGTAGCCGAGGGTGGTCACCTGGTTCTTGGCGTTGACGATCCGCGTGGGCCGCCCGTACGCGTCCAGGTGGTAGGCGGTGGCGTGGTTCTCCGCGTCGGTGACGGTGGTGTCGATGGTTGAACCAGTCGGCCCGTCGGGGTCCACGTAGGCGAACTTGGTGATGAAGCCGAGCCTGTCGGTGATGGTCTTGGACGACCAGTGGAACTTCGGGTCGTCGCCGGCCTGCGGGTAGTAGTAGTCCAGGTCGGTGCCGTGGTTGCGGGGGTCGATGACCTTCACGAGCTTGGCGTTGTTGCTGCCCTGGGTCATGTCGTACTCGAAGCGGAACTTCTTGGGGTTCTCGTGGCCGTCACCGTCGATCATCTTGGCCATCAGGCCCCAGCTCGTGTACAAGAAGGTGATCTTGCGGCCTTCTATGTCACTGACGGACTTGACGTGATCGATGATGTTCGGGTTGACGAGGTTGGCCCAGTAGACCTCTTCGTTCTGGTCGTTGATCCAGGTGTAGTTCTCGCCCTTCTTGTAGTACTCGACCGTCAGCGTCTGCCGGTTCGCCGGGTCAGTGATGTACTGCAGGAACTTCACCGGCTTGTTGTTCGACTTGCGCGAGGCGTACGTGAAGGACGCCGTGTTGATCATCCCGTTCCGGTCCTGCGTCTTCGACAGGTAGCCGTCGCAGTCGAAGTAGAACTGGGTCCGGTCGGGCTGGGTCATCACCCACGCCTGGGACTCCTCGGTCTTCGGCCCGCAGGTCACCAGGTGCTGCAGATACAGGTGCACGCCCTTCGGGCTGAACCACTCGTCCGAGTCGTCGTCCTTGGTGAAGGTGTGGCTGGTGCCGTCCCCGTCGGTCATGGTGACCGTGGTCGGGCTCGTATTGGGGTGGAAGTCCAGCGGCGAGCCGAGCCGCATCGGCATGGAGGCCTGCAGCGACCAGCCGAACCCCATCGAGCTGTTGGAGGTGTCCTTGGAGTTGTAGGCGAGGTTGAGGCTGGAGGAGAAGTCACCCCGGGACTGGTGCAGCCAGGCGTTGTAGTTCCACACGGCGTTGCCCGAGTACAGGTTGGTCTCCACCACGCCGCCGGCGCCGGTGTCGCGTCCCCGGTACTCGTAGAAGTCCTCCAGCCCGAGCTGGTCGGAGGTCGGCTTGTCCACCGCCACCGTCTGGGTCAGTGACGGGATCACCTCGCTGGCCGACAGCCAGGTGCCGGTGGTCTTGTTGTAGAGGTCCGACTCCAGCGTGTAGCTCGTGCGCTTGTTGCTGTCGTCGGCCGTCACCGGCGCCTTGACCTGCGCCTGGACGGTCACCGTGTCACCCGGGGCGAGGTCCTTGGGCAGCGCGGTCTTCACCTGGTTGTCGGCCGTGGTCACATCGGTGCCGCCGGGCAGTTTCCAGCGGTACGACAGCACGTAGTCCGACGCCTTCCACGTCGCCGCCGTGGTGTTGGTGATCGTCACATCGGTGCCGGTCTGACCACCCTCGACCATCCGGAGCGCGGTGTCGGGCGCGTAGTAGGTGTTCTCTGTGGTCTTCTCCAGGTACGTCACGCGCAGCTGGGGTCGCAGCTGCGGCTCGGCCGCCTCGTCGGACAGGAACAGGGTCCGCTCGGCGGGAGAGGTCTCGTTCGCGAGCTTGACCATCACGCCGTGGTTGCCGGAGGGGGCGGAGACCCAGCTCTGCGCGAGCGACGTGGCGGTGAAGCTGCGCCGGTAGGGGTCGTTGCTGAGCCCGGTGTAGTTGCCGGTCACCGTGGGCGCGTACTCGCCGCCCGGCGTCGTCCACGTCCTGGCGGACGTGGCCTTGTTCCACGTGGCCGTGGTCTCGTCGAAGTCGCTGTTCAGGCCCCGCAGCTCGTACGTGGCCGTGCCCGACCCGATCATGGTCACTTCCCACAGGTCCACCTGGGCGTCGAGCACCCGGGCGCCCTGCGGGATGTCCGAGACCCCGGCGAACTTCAGCACCGCCCGCGTCTTGCCGTACGTGCCGGAGTTGTTGCCGACCGACAGCCACGGCGCGCCCGCCAGCATGTCCTGGTTGACGTCGGGCTGGCCGCTGGCCAGCGTCGTGGCCGCGGTGCCGCCCTGGAAGACCTTGACGGTACGGCCGGCCTTCGGCAGCGCGGCGATCTCCGTCGGGCCGGGGATGATCTGCCCGTCCTTGGTCTTCACCGCGACCATGTAGTAGTAGACCTGGCCGAACGGGTCGGTCGAGTCGGCCGGGGTGGGCCTGGCCGTGGAGTCGGTGATCTCCGTGGTGTCCGACGCCACGGGCGAGACGAGCGTGGCGGCCGACGGGGTGAAGGTCTGGAACACGCTGCGGTGGACCTGGTACTCCACTATGTTGTCCGACGTGGCGTCCGACGGGTCCTGGTAGGCGGGCCAGGACAGCTTCGCGCCGCTCGCGTTGATCGTCGTGGGAGGATCGACGTTGACGCCCCGGCGGTCGTAGGTGAGCACCAGGCGCGGGTAGGTCGCGGTCTCCCCGCCGTAGGAGTACAGGCTGCCCTCGTAGCGCACGCCGCCCTTGTTGAGGGTCTCGTCGGCCGCCTTCAGCACGAAGCCGTAGTTCTGCGCGCCGTCGAGCCACGACTGGACGATGTTGCGTACCGCGAACGAGTGCCACTTGCTGCCGTTGTCCGTGGCGGTCTTGACCTGGGTGGCGTCCTTGGTCAGCCGTACCGCGTCGGCGATCACCGCGGTGGTGGCTGTGGCGGGGCCATCGCCCAGCACGACCTTGCCGGTGGTGCCGGCGACGAACGGGTGGGTGCCCAGCGTCTTCCACACGCCGTTCGTGGTGGATGCCGCGTTCTGGTTGACCGTATACGCCTTGCTGCCGCCGTTGTAGGTGACGGTGTACGGCGCGTTCGTGGCCCGGTCGGATGCCTCCACGTAGTGGACGTCGACCCGGTAGTCGCCGTCCTCGGTCAGGCGCGGGGTCCAGGTGTAGCGGTCGCCCGCGACGGTGTCACGGTTGTAGAGGTAGTCGCCGTTGACGGCGTTGGCCGCCAGGGTGCTGGTGGACGTCGGCCACGCGCCCGTCGCCGCGGTCTTGCCCTCGTCGTCGTCATCGACGACCTCGGTGTTGTTGCCGAGCTCGCCGGTGATGTTCTTGGCCGAGTTCCAGGTGGCGGACGTCTCCTCCCAGGCGGCGGTCGCGCGGTGCGCCTCCAGGGTGACGTCGTAGGTCGTGCCGGTGCTGGTCGGGATGTCCTGGTCCCAGTAGACCTGGAGCTGCGCCGAGTCGATCTTGGTGCCGGACGGCACCCCGGTCAGCGGGAACTTCAGCAGCGACCGCGACACGCCCACCGACGACGTACCGGTCGACAGGCGCCAGCTCTCGTCGTAGTTCGTGTCAGGGGAGTCGGAGACGATCATCGTGTCCTGCGACACGCTGGGCGTCGGCGAGATCTTGATCGTCGGGTCGATGACCACCGGGTACTGCCGGGCCGGATCCGTCAGCCACGCCTGATCCGCGCTCACCGTGATCCGCAGCAGCCCCGCCGCCGCGTCCCACTGCATGCTCTGCGACACCTTGTCGCTGTAGGTCTTCCCGTACGGCGAGGAGGCGTCGTCACGGGCATCGGTCATGAACGGCTTGGGGATCTCCATGACCGGCGAGCCGTCGAAGTCGCCGCGGTAGAACGCGATCGAGCCGTTCGGCCGCTGCCAGGCCCGCAGCCCGTCCGCCCTCATGGTGAAGGTGTAGGTGGCCTGCTTCGGCGGGGCGTCGAGGACGATCTGCTCCTTGGCGCCTTCCGGGGTGACCTGGTACGACAGCCGCCCGCCTTCGCCGTACGCGTAGGTGGCGGTGTTCTCCTTGACCTGCGGCTTGCCGCGCTTCACGCCGTCGGCTCCGAGCGTCAGCGACACGTCGTCCAGCTCGACGCGGAGGACCGAGTCGGGATCGGCGCCGAAGAAGCTGCTGAAGACGTTCCTCTGGTTGCCGTACGCGAAGCCGGACCGGTCCGTGGGGGAGAGTTTGGTGGCGATCGGCTGCCACTTGCCGGACTTATCGCGATAATTCACCAGACCTGCGGAAACTTCCGCTTGCTGCCGGCCGTCCTCCAGCAGGAACGTCCGCGAGTGCGAGCTGCGCTTGTCGGCCAGCTCCTTCACCCGCCTGGCCGGCGGAAGCTTCTGCGCCGCGGGCTCCTGATCGCGGCGGGGCACCGCGTTCACGCCGAGATCGCGCGGCTCGGGCGTCCTGTCGCCCTCGCCGGTCAGCCAGTCGTGGAGCTCTTCCAGCCAGCCGCGCTCGCTGTCCGGCTTCCACCCGCCTCGCGCGTCGGCCGGGGAAGGCGGGCTGGGCGTGGTCGCCAGGGCGGGCAGTTGCCCGCCGCCCACCGCGACGGCGATCACCAGTAATCCTGCAGTTAATCGACGTAACCTTCGCATTTTCCTACGTCCAGCCACGAGCTGGCCTCCAGAGTCGGAAGTGGAGCCCAAAAAAGGCATCAGTGATGCAGGCCATGGCCTGACACGAAAAAGCCATGGCAAAAGTCGATGGACACGGGAAGAAATTGCGGACGCGAGTTTTGAGGGCTCGGGACTCACGTATCCCGATCGAGGTAGGTTGGGGGGCCTCACCTATGCAGTCCCGGTGATCGTCAGCCGATCCTGACCGTTTGTCAAGCCCGGCTCATCTGGGGTACTGCGCCTGGCAGGAGCCGCATCCAGGTACCGATCCGACTCCTCCGACTGACCGTTGGGCCGAATTTCGGCCCAACCGCCCTTGTGAGCTGGCCGGACGAAAACCGTCCCCGCGCACCATGATCGCAATTGATGTAACGAGGAGTGTATAGACTTGTCAGCACACTGTGTACGTGTCACGGTTTCAATACATATGGTCGGGGAAACCCGGCAGTCCACCAATTGGACAGGCGTTTACTGAAACACCTCACCCACGTGACCTGCCTTCTAAAAGGCCGGGAAGGGGCCTCGCCGGGTCCTGGCGTCATGCGCTTCATCGTCGATTAACGATTAATGGGGACGAGGGCCGGCCTCAAGCACGCCCTGGATCGCGCCCAAGCCGACGGCTGGCCTCACCTGATCTTGGATGGCACCCTGACGCGCATCGATCGGATCGGCGAGAAGAAGACCAGCGTGAAGGGCCAGGAAATCGACGCCTGGTACTCCGGCAAAGCCCGAGCCTTCGCCGCCAACCTGCAAGGTCTCATGACACCGGGCGGTTTTCCGATATGGATATCCGACGCCCTGCCCGGGTCGACTTATGACATCACCGCTGCGCGAGAACAGGTTCTCGCCACCATTCGCCCTTATCTCAAGGACATGCCGCTGCTGGCCGACTCGGGCTACGAAGGCGCAGGCGCCGGCGTCCACGTCCCGGTCAAGCAGCCCGCAGACGGCCAAGAGCTGGACGTTGACACGCGTACCAGAAATGCGCTTCTTCGTTCTCTTCGCTGTCTGGAGAACGCGGCTTCGCGCTTCTTGAGCAACGCTGGCGCACCCTTCAGCACGTCCACCTCAGCCCCAGCCGAGTCGGCGACCTCGCCAAAGCGGTGCTCGCTCTCACCCACTTCGAGCACGGAATGATCACGTGAAAGTCGCTGGGATTACCTCATTGATGAGGCCTGCGACGGCTTTCCGGCGTTTGATCCGCGCTGCTGGCAGCGGCAGCACCTCGGGGTCGTCCAGCGGCGCAAGCTGTTGGCGGCCTTGGTGGGGGCGATGCTCGTTGAAGTGGCGGGCGTAGCTGTGGAGGATCCTCTCGGCGTGCCCGCGGTTGAACAGCAGGATCCGGTTGGTGCACTCCTCGCGTTCCGAACGTATGAACCGCTCGGCGTGCGGGTTGCAGTTGGGGCTACGCGGGGGGATCTTGGCCACGATGATGCCTTCGCTGGCGAAGACGGCGTCGAAGGCGGCAGTGAACTTCGCGTCCCGGTCGCGGACGAGGTGGGTGAAGTGGGCGGCGTGCTCTCCGAGGTGCCAGAGCAGCTGTCGGGCCTGCTGGGTGGCCCAGGCTGCGGTGGGGTGGGCGGTGACGCCGAGGATGTGGACCGTGCGGGTGCGTACTTCCATCACGAATAGGGCGTAGAGCCGTTGCAGTCCGATCGTGTCGACGTGGAACAGGTCGGTGGCGAGTAGGCCGTCGGCTTGGGCCTTGAGGAAACTGGTCCACTCGCCCCGCGTCGGATGACGTCGCGGAGCGGGACCCAGGCCGGTAGCGCGCATGACGCGGCGGACGGTGGCCGGGCTGATTTTGTGTCCGAGGCGGCGCAGTTCGCCGTGCACTCTTCGGAAGCCCCAGTGCGGGTTCTCGGTGCCGAGCCGCATGATCAGTTTGCACAGTTCCTCTGGAACTGGAGGGCATCCCGCGGACGGCGGCTGTGTCCACTTCTTCTTGGTGAGCCGCCGGTGCCAGACAAGGAGAGTGCGTGGGGAGACGATCCGGTGGCTGCGCAGTACACGGGGGAGTAGGCGGGCGAGGGCGGCGAGTAGCGCGCGGTCGGCCAGGTGGGCCTTGGCGCGGTGCCTTGGCGGCGCAGCACCGCTACCTCGTGCCGCAAGATCAATTGTCCAGAAGCGAGATCGCCGCCCTGGTGACCGAGATCGGCGACATGGCCCGAGCCATCACCGAGGATTCGGCGGAGTTCAAGAACGAGACCTACCGGCGCATGGGTCTACGGCTGACCTATCACCCTGATCAAACAAATGTGAGGGCCGAGATCCATCTCAGCCCTCACATAGTGAAAAGATACGTGTCCGAGGACTGAGCGCCACCGGCCGCACATGGCCTGCCGCCATCCACATTCCCGTACACCACATTCACGTGGCCCGACCATGTCCGTGACGGATCAGGTGGAGACCTTCCACTCATCGGTGAGCCAGGCCAGATCCGCTTGGTGGCGCTCGCGGGCGAGACGCTCACGTTCGAACAGGGCTTCGGTCTTGGTCAGTACCAGGGTGTACGGGCGGCCCTGCCGCCTGGTCTCGTGGTGGACCGGCAGCTCAGCCTCATCGATCCTGGCGTGGACATGCGTGCGCCTGTCCTTCGCGAGCGGCCAGTCGAGAGCGCGTCGCTCAGGGTCTCGGAGGAACGTGCCGAGCGTCTCGCACAGCTCGCACGCGCATCCGGTGGGCAGCTTGATCGACCAGTCGCCCGGCGCGTGTTGTGGCTGCGCCAGTAATGCGCGGATTCGATCGGCACAGTAGAGGGCCAGCTCGCCGAAGCCCCCTTGGCGCGTCCCGGCGGCACGCAGCGTCGCCATCGCCAGGGCGTGCGCCCGATCACCGGCCGTTCGCGCGAGCTTGTGGGCGTTCTCCAGAACGCCCGTCGATTCCAGCCCGGCCGCAGCCGCGATGATCCCGGAGCAGGGCGCCCCCAAGGCGGTCAGCCATGCTTCCCGCCGGGAGGTGAGCGGCCCGTCGAGTGCCGGAGCGACCTGGCCCGCGAACATCGTCCATGACAGTTCGACGATGCGGCGGGCGGCTGCGGTGGACGCGTTCCCCTCCGCCGAGAGCGCGGCACACAGCCGTGGGAGATCTTCGAACCACTCCAACGGTGCCTGAGCGAGACCGTAGGATCCGGGCCGCCAGCCCTCTGTCCAGTGGCGCAGCAGGCCGTCCATCCAGATGTCGCCGTAGTGCGTGGCCAGGGCCGCGAATGCCGGACCATGAGGAGGGACCAGCCGCTCCAGCGCGAACGGCCGCAGCAGCATGGTCGCGACCTGCGCGTCATCCAGCTCCCTGGCCGCTTCCAGCGCCTTGCCGACCAATTCGGTCTGGCCGGGGTAACGGCCGGCGGCGTGCCAGAAGGACTCCAGCGACCGCGCCGCCTCACGAGCCTCCGCGATCTTCCCGGCACGGGCCGTCGCGGCGAGTTCGTCCAGCGCCCATCCTGGAGACGCCTCGGCCCGGCTGGCGAAGCCCTGGCTCCGGGGCCAGATGACCAGCGCCGCCCGCCGGTACCAGCGGTCAAGGGTGTTGCCGTAGTTGCCCATGTAGCCCTCGTACTCGGAGGAGTAGGGCGTCATGTCGGCCGTTGGGGTCGTCGAGGCCACCTCGGCGTCGCTGAGGTCCAGCGAGATGTCCTCCAGCCGCCCCGTTTCCGGGTCGATCCAGTGGGCGAGGGTGGTGGAGGTCTCGATCAGGTCCTGGAGGACGTACTGCTTGTCGTCCGTGCTGCCCGGGTCCTCGTAGTCGTCGGGATCCTCGTCCTCGTGGTGGCCGTACCACGCGTCCTCGTCCTCGTCGGGGTCGTAGGCGTCCCAGGTCTCCTGGATCTCCGCGAGGGCCAGAGTGATCTCACAGTCCGCCCGCTCGGCCGCGGCGCGCAGCAGGGCGCCCCGCGCGGCGTCTGATCCCTTCAGCCGGGACCAGCTCAGCCCGCGGGCGGTGTACTCGTGGTCGAGGAGATACGCCAGCCGCGCCGGTGGTTCCCCCCGGCGGGAGCTGTGGGGCAGGACGACCGGGGTGGCGAAGTGCGTGAAAAGATCGGCCGCGAGCTCGCTGACCAGCGGATTTTCGGCCGCCGCGGCCTGGCTGTCTCCTGCCAGGAGCAGGTTGTAGGTGAGGGTGACACGGTTGCCCTTTTTGACGGGAAGAACCTGGTGCCGGCAATCGGAGTAGAAGGCCACCAGTGAGACCGCGGTCTTCAGCCCCCGGTACTTCTTGGTCTGGCCCTGATGCTCGACCACGAGCTCGCCGTCGGTGTGCGCGGACGGCAGCGACACCACCAAGGTCGCGACCATGGCGTCGTCCTTCTCGGAGTCCTGGTGCGGGACGAAGAACTGCCCGGTCTCGTACAGGAGCATGGAATGCAGCTCGGGGATGAGCCGGCAGTGCGATGGCAGCCCTAGTTCCGCGCGCATCCCGTCGAGGACGGTCGTGAACGCTTCCGTCCATTCAATGCGCACCAGCTCCTTGGGGATCTCCCAGGTGTCGCGCACCTCTGGGTCGGTCAGGGTCTGCTCACCCCGCCCGAACCGCGCCCGGCGGCCGAGCTCGCGCAGCTGGACCGCCTGCTCATCGGCGACGGGAAACCGCAGTGGGCCGAGCCCATCGACCGCCACCGAGAGATCGGTCTTTTGAAGCTTTCGCAAGGCGCTGTACGCAGCGGGCTCCGCCGACGCGGTGAGTAACTCGGCCACTCGTTCACGAGCCATGTCGGGCATGGAATCACTCCTTCATCGCGGCACCAAATTACTGCGCAAGGAGAGCGCTCCGGTGGGGCCTTCAGGAGTGACGTCCGCGAATGCCGAAGACCGCGATCGGGACCTCAACGCGGCTTACTGGTGCCCGCCACCTGATCATGGGAGGAGGCGGAGTGTGAGTCGTTCGGCGTTGAGGGCGGCGGCGATCTGTTTGGCGGGCCTCCAGGAAACTGGCAGGGAACGCAGGCGTCAGTGATGTGGGGGATACAGGCGCTCGAGTCGGTCAGTGTGGACGGCGTAGATGAAGGGGCCAGGACTGTTGGAGGCGGCGAAGACGGCCTGCTGGTTGGTGATGAAGCGTTCGGCGTAGGCGGCGGAGGTGAGATCGCCGCGGGTGATGACGAAACAGCGGGCCTGATGCTCGATGACCGTGGCGATCCCTGCTTGCCGGTAGCGGATGCGTTTGTCCTTCATGAGGACGGCCCAGCCGAGCTTGGCGCTGTCTTCGATCCAGCGGGTGTCTTCGATGGTCTCGTCCTGGGGGACGCCGTAGTGTTCGGCCAGGGTGATCAAGTCCCACCCGGCTTCACGTAGCAGCTTGGGCACGGCGAGCCGGCCGAGACTGCGATCGACGAAGAACCTACGCGGCTGTTCGGGTGGCGACACGCAGGACATCCTCGATCTCGTCGCGGGTGAGCCCGTACTCCTCCGCCACGACATCGACGGGCTCTCCGGCCCGGAACAGGTCGATCGCGTCCTCGATCTTGGCGCCCCCGCGGGCGAACCGGGGCCGGCCGAAGGCATGGCGGGCATCTATCGTGACCTCGGCGACGCGGTATTGCGGAAGCGTGATCACTTCGGCGTATCCGTCGTGTGCGAAGTGCACGCGGCGCAGGTAGTTCTGCACGATCTCGGTGAAGACTCGTTGGTTGTTGCGGACGACGACCAGTTCGCGGGCCGAGTCGTCGCCGACGTGCTCGGCGTAGTCGTAGAGGACTTCGGCGCCGTCGGTGAAGAGTCGACGGCTGGCCAGGGCGTGTTCCAGGCCGAGCTCGCGCTGCAATGCGTCGATTGCCGGCCGGATGCGCTGCAGTGGTACGCCAGCCTGCCGAAACGCGGCCAGGGCATAGCCCTCGGCCAAGCCGATGAAGGGCACGGACGCCTCGTTCGGCCGTTCTGCGCGGGTGGCGGTGATGACCGGCTTGGCGCGGATCGCACGGCCGTCACGCTGACGGCGTTGGTAACCGAAGGCCCAACTGGTGAAGGTGGAGGCGGGGATCGCGAGGTAGCCGGCAGCTTCGGCGATGCCGTACAGCGGCGTGGTGAACCGATCGATGGCCATGCTCACCTCCTGGATCACGTCGTTGAGCCTCTCCATGATGCCTCACGGTGTGGTGCCGTAGGCGGCGCATTCCTGCGTCAACTAGATATGTCCTCTTTGTTCGACAGCTGGGTCCAGCGCAAGGTCATCAGTCCGCGATCTCCTCGTCATCGTTCGAAGGACGGGCCGTTGCGGTTCGCCCTCTACGCGCGGACCTCCACCGAGGATTTCCAGGATCCCGTCTCCTCGTGTGGGTGGCAGCGTGAGGCGGCGCAGATCCTGGTCACGGGTCGGGGCATGATCGTGGCTGAGTTCGTGGATATCGGATATTCGCGGCGGTTACCGTGGAGCGAGCGGCCGCAGTCCGCCGAGCTGCTGATGGCTCTGACCGATCCGGGCCGTGGCTGGGACGCGATCGTGGTCGGCGAGTATGAAAGAGCGTTCTGCGGGGATCAGCTCACGCAGCTTCTGCCGCTCTTTCAGACCTACGGTGTCCAGCTGTGGATGCCGGAGACGGGTGGGCCGGTAGATCCGGAGAGTCCGATGCATCAGGCGTTGATGCTGTTGCTGGGCGGGCAATCACAGCGTGAGGTGCTGCGGGCTCGCTACCGCGTGCTGGCCGCGATGCGGAACCAGGCTGCCGATCAGGGACGCTTTCTCGGTGGACGGCCGCCGTACGGCTACCGCTTGGTAGACGCGGGTCCGCATCCGAACCGGGCGCACGCCCGCTGGGGACGCCGTCTGCACCGGCTTGACGCCGACCCGGCCACGGCACCGCACGTACGGTGGATGTTCGCGCAGCGACTGGCGGGTGTCAGCGTGGCGGGGATCGCCCGGAGGCTGAACGAACGCGGCGTCCCGTGCCCCTCGGACGTGGATCGCGAGCGTAACCGGCACCGGTCTGGACATGTTTGGACGTTACGTACAGTTACGGCGATCCTCGGCAATCCTCGCTATACCGGCCGCCAGGTCTGGAACCGCCGGAGCGGCAGCGTCACCGATGCAACGCAGCGTGGCTGGAACGCTCCCCAAGAGTGGGCGATCTCGACGAAGCGGAGCCATCCGGCACTGGTCAGCGACGGCGACTTCGTCGCCGCGCAGGCGATCCGGGCTGCTCGACCCACCCAGGACGGCAGTCCGCGCGTCTATCTGCTCGCGGGCCTACTGAAGTGCGGGTTCTGCGGGCGCCGTCTGGATTCGCATTGGGTGAACGGACGTCCGGGATATCGGTGCCGCCACGGCTACACTAGCGCCAGACCTCGCGAGGCGTCCGGCCCGAAGTTCCTGTACTTACGTGAGGACCGGCTGCTGGCAGAGCTGTTAGCGCATGTCGGCGGCAGAGGGCGGGAAGGGCCGATGGAGATCGTCTCTGCATTACGAGCCAATGGCCTGGTGATCGTCTGCCACGCGGCGACCCGTGTCGTAACTGAGCTCAATGCAGAAGAGCCCGCCCCTCAGGGCAGGCTCTTCATGGGGTAATCCTGTGTCCGAGGGGGGACTTGAACCCCCATGCCCATCACTGGGCACTAGCACCTCAAGCTAGCGCGTCTGCCTATTCCGCCACCCGGACTTGGTGCCTGCACGCGAGACCGTCATCCCGCGTCGGCTCAGTAAGGTTAGCAAACTCTGAGGACTGCTTCATACCGAGAATCTCCGAGACCTCGAAGTGGGGACGGCGGGGGCTTCCGATGGGGCTTTGGTGGGGTGCGGCTGGCCTCCGGATGGCGTATGGCGGAGGGTATTGGGGCAGTTGGGGGCGGTTTGCGGTTGGGGGAGTTGGTGAATTTCTGGCTCTCAGGTGAAAAGCGCTTGCGGCAACCTTGGGTGCTGCTACGGTTACGGACCGTTGAGGGGTGAGTCCACGGACTGGCCTCACGACTGAGGCCGGTTCTGGAATGCGGGAGGTCACGTGGCGAGCGTGGTGGTGCTGCAGCTGAGGGCGATGACCCTCCGTGCGCATCGCCTGCCCGTGACCGTCCCGGCGCAGGACGCGACCACCGATCGGGTTGACCGGATGGCGCGGTTCGCGGCCGGTGCCCGTCGGCTCCTTGTGCGGGCAGTCACGATTGGCGCCCTGGTGGCCGCCGGGTGGCTGCTTGCTGTCGTGTTCGGCATGCTCACCGCCGACCCGGCGGCTGCCCAAACAATGGCTGCTGCCAAAGTGGCGGTGGCTGCCAAAGCGACGGCGGCCCTGGAGGCCGCCACCACTGAGGCCGCGGTGAGTGACGCCGCGGCGACTCAATCCTTCACCCGTCCGGACCGTGTCTCGGAGTCCGACAACGCCGAGGCCATGGCCGGGCGTACGGTTGACGGGCTGAACAGCCAGCGGGATCCTGGCCTGCCAACACCATCCACCGCCGGAAAGATCCTGGACACCAACGGCTTGGTGCCCAATGGCGGTGCCGGCGGCCCGTTCGGGGCCGCTGCGGGGGATGTCGCGAGGTCCGTGTTCGACCCGCGGCTCCAGGCGCGGCGCGCCCTCCTGGCGCGCGTGCTTCCCCCCGTCGTCCGCACAGCGGCGGACGACCCCTCTTTCTCACCTGACTGACCCCCGCCCAGGTGCCGGTCTTTTCTTCAGCCAGAACCGGTCCTTCACGAATCACGAAGTAGTGCGGCGGAGCGTGGTCTGACACCCCTTCGCCGACGGGTGAAACACGTCAGTTCAGCTGGTTCGCGAAGCTGATCCGGGGTCTCCGCTGTGCGCGAAACCTCATACGGCCTCGGCTGCCCGCGATCCGTTCAGGTATCCCCCCAAGAAGAACCACTAGGAGCATTCATCATGCGTACGTGGGCAAAGGCATCTACTCCTGCGGCCCTCCTCGCGGTGGCCGTCATGTCGTTCGGCGGCACCAGCACCGCGCTGGCCGACACCTCGGGCGACGGGTCCGTCGGCGGCGGCAACCAGGTCGACCTGCCGATCTCCCTCCCCATCGACATCAGCGGCAACTCCATCGCCGCGGTCGGCTCGTCCCATGCCTCCTCTCAGGGCGGCGCGACGGTCGTCAACAGGGGCGGCATCTCCAACAAGACCTCGGGCAACGGCAGCGTGCTCGGCGGCAACCAGATCACCGCGCCCATCAGCGCCCCGATCAACGCCTGCGGCAACGCCGTGTCGCTGATCGGCAAGTCCGACGCGGGGTGCAAGGGCGGTGCCACCGTCCGTAACCAGGGCAAGGGCGGCGCGGGTGGCAACCGCACCTCGGGCGACGGCAGCGTGCTCGGCGGCAACCAGATCACCGCGCCGATCTCCGCGCCGCTGAACGTCTGCGGCAACGCGGTCGCGATCTTCGGCGAGGCGACGGCGGGCTGCAAGGGCGGATCCAGCGTCCACAACACCGGGGTGGGCGCCGGCGGCAACCGTACCTCGGGCAACGGCAGCGTGCTCGGCGGCAACCAGGTCATCGCGCCGATCAGCGCACCGATCAACATCTGCGGCAACTCCGTGGCGGTGTTGGGGCGGGCGTTCGCCGGCTGCAAGGGCGGCTCCACCGTGAGCAACAACGGCGGCTCGCACGGCTACCACAAGGCCGTGGGCTCGACCGGCAACGACACCGACGGGCGCTTCGGGGTCGGGAGCGGCAACCAGGTCATCGCCCCGATCAGCCTGCCCGTGGACGTCTGCGGCAACGCCGTCGGCAACGCTCCCGCCGGGTGCCTGGGCGGCGCCAAGGTCGAGAACAGCGGCGGCGGCTCAGGGGCGGCCGACAACGTCACCTCGGGCCGGGGCGGGGTGCTCGCCGGCAACCAGGTGGTCGCGCCGATCACTGCCCCGATCAACGTCTGCGGCAACGCGGTGGCCGTGCTCGGCCACGCGTTCGCCGGATGCAAGGGCGGGGCCAGCGTGAAGAACGGTGGCAGGGGCGCGGGCGGCAACTACACCTCCGGTCGCGGCGGGGTGCTCGCCGGCAACCAGGTGATCGCGCCGATCACTGCCCCGATCAACATCTGCGGCAACGCGGCCGCGGTGCTCGGCAGGTCCGACGCCCACTGCAAGGGCGGCGCCAAGGCCGGCAACACCGGGGGCGGCGGCAACCGCACCTCCGGCCGCGGCGGGGTGCTCGCCGGCAACCAGGTGATCGCGCCGATCACCGCTCCCATCAACGTCTGCGGCAACGCGGTGGCCGTGCTGGGCGACGCCGCGGCCGGGTGCCTCGGCGGGGCGAACGTCGGCAAGCCGGAACACGGCGGCCCGATCGGGTACGGCCACTTCAGCGCCACCGCGACCAAGGAGGCCAAGCGCGGGCTGCTGCCCACGCTCCCCGCTGTCCCGGCCATGGGCGGCCTGCAGGACGTCGCCGGGGTCACGCAGAAGGTGCAGGGCGTCGGCGGAGTCCCGCAGCAACTGGGCGTGACCTCGCTGCCGCTGGTCGAGGACGTCTCCAGCACGTTCGGCCTGCCGGGCCTGCCCGAGCTGCCCGGCCTGCCCGCCCAGGCGCAGGCCCCGGCCCACCCGAAGAAGACCCGCGTGGCCAGCTCCGCCGACGGCGCCCGGCGCCCCGCCACCCCGGCCGGTGCCGTGTCCGTGCTCGACCCGGCGACCCAGCTGGTGGCCTCCACCCCGGTCGGCGGCGCGGTCACCTCGGCCACCCGCGGCCTGCCCGTCAACAGCCTGCCGGTCAGCGGTCTGGGCCTGATGAGCGCCGAGCAGCCCGCCGGCCTCACCGGAATGAACTCGAGCTCCCTGCTCGCCCTCGTGCTCGGCTCGATGTTCGCCGCCTCCGCCGCGCTGTTCGCGACCGCCCGCCGCTTCCGGTTCGGCCGGAAGTAAGGGAATCAGACAGAACCTATACAAAGTTCGGCTGCTGCTCACAGTCCGTGAGTAGTCAGCGATAGACGCTTTGCCCGTTCCGGGGGCGCGGCCCGGGACGGGCAAAGCCATGCCCATGTTCAGAGCGTGCTGCGTACCCGCATGACCTTGCGACGTAGCCGTACGTGACGACTCCCGTCGGGGTGCACACGTACGCGGGCGAGCTCCCACTGGCCGTACTCTGCGTGTTCGGTCAGCAGTTGACGTGCTGCTTCGCGAGTGAGGTCGCGCGGAATGAAGATATCCATGTAGGAGTAGTCGAGCACAACGATTAGTCTCCAGGGTGAGTCAGGGCGCCATGCCGCTCGATGGGCCTTATTCTGCGTGCTTGTGGGTGGACCCGGAAGCTAGTGGGTAGCCCGCGGGGGAAGGAAATTTCCGCGAGTCGGGTTACCTTTCAGTCTGTGCCGACTCCCGGCAGGGGGATTTTGCAAGCGAACAGCGAGGTAGGAAGCAGCGTGCCAGCCAAGAACGGCAGCGCCGGCGGAACACGCCTGGTGATCGTCGAGTCGCCGGCCAAGGCGAAGACGATCGCGGGGTACCTCGGGCGCGGCTACATCGTCGAATCGAGCATCGGCCACATCCGCGACCTGCCGGAGAAGGCCGACGACATCCCCGAGAAGTACAAGGGCGCGCCGTGGGCGCGACTCGGGGTCAACGTCGAGCACGAGTTCGAGCCGCTGTACGTCGTCAACCCCGACAAACGGTCGCAGGTCAACAAGCTGCGGCAGTTGCTCAAGGACGCTGACGAGCTCTATCTGGCCACCGACGAGGACCGCGAGGGCGAGGCCATCGCCTGGCATCTGCGCGAGGTGCTCAAGCCCAAGGTCCCCGTGCACCGCATGGTGTTCCACGAGATCACCCCCCAGGCCATCCAGGATGCCGTGGCCAACCCGCGCGACCTCAACCTCCGCCTCGTGGATGCCCAGGAGACGCGGCGCATCCTCGACCGCCTCTACGGCTACGAGGTCAGCCCGGTCCTGTGGAAGAAGGTCAAGCCCCGCCTGTCCGCAGGTCGCGTGCAGTCGGTGGCGACGAGGCTGGTGGTGGAGCGGGAGCGGGAGCGCATGGCGTTCACGTCTGCTCACTACTGGGACCTGCAGGCGCTCTTCGACACGAACAAGCCCGAGGAGCGGCCGCGCGACTTCACGGCGACGCTGACCGGGGTAAACGGCAAGCGGGTGGCGCAGGGCCGCGACTTCGCCAGCACGGGGCAGCTGAAGAACGCCGACGTGCTCCACCTTTCCGAGGCCGCCGCGGGCGAACTGGCCGGCAGGCTGAGGGATTCGTCGTTCGCGGTCAAGTCCGTCGAGCGCAAGCCGTACACGCGTAAGCCCTATGCGCCGTTCCGGACGACCACATTGCAGCAGGAGGCCAGCCGGAAGCTGGGGTTCTCCGCGAAATACACGATGCAGGTGGCGCAGCGGCTTTATGAGAATGGATTCATCACCTACATGCGTACCGACAGCATCACGCTGTCGGAGACCGCCGTGGCGGCCGCGCGTTCGCAGGCGATCAAGCTGTACGGCGCCGCGTACGTGCCCGACAAGCCGCGCGTCTACAGCAGCAAGGTGAAGAGCGCGCAGGAGGCGCACGAGGCGATCCGGCCGTCGGGTGAGGAGTTCCGCACGCCGGGCGAGACCGGGCTGTCGGGCGACATGTTCCGGCTGTACGAGCTGATCTGGCAGCGGACGGTCTCCTCGCAGATGAAGGACGCGGTCGGCGAGTCGGTCACGGTCAAGGTGAGCGGCAGGTCGTCGTCGGGCGAGGACGTCGAGTTCAGCGCCTCCGGCCGGACGATCACGTTCTACGGGTTCCTCAAGGCGTACGTCGAGGGGGCCGACGATCCCTCGACCGACCGTGACGACTCCGAGAAGCGGCTGCCCAACCTGGAGGAAGGCGACGCGCTGAGCGTCAGCAGGCTCGACGTGGCGGGCCACTCGACCAAGCCGCCCGCGCGTTACACCGAGGCGTCGCTGGTCAAGGAGCTGGAGGACCGGGAGATCGGGCGGCCTTCGACGTACGCCTCGATCATCGGGACCATCCTCGACCGCGGCTACGTGTTCAAGAAGGGCACGGCGCTGGTGCCGTCGTTCCTGGCGTTCGCCGTGGTCAACCTGCTCGAGCAGCACTTCGGCAACCTGGTCGACTACGACTTCACGGCCGAGATGGAGAAGGTGCTCGACGACATCGCCAACGACCGGGCCGAGCGCGTGCCGGAGCTGCAGCGCTTCTACTACGGTTCCGACGGCGACGAGGGGCTGAAGGAGATGGTCACCGACCTCGGTGACATCGACGCCAAGGAGATCAGCTCGTTCCCGGTCAAGGGCACGGACATCGTCCTGCGGGTCGGACGGTACGGCCCGTACCTGGACAGGGACGGCGCGCGGGTCAACGTGCCCGAGGACATGACGCCCGACGAGCTGACGGCGGAGAAGGCCGAGGAGCTTTTCTCGCGGCCGACGGGCGACCGGCAGCTCGGGCACGACCCGGTGACCGGCAACATGATCGTGGCCAAGGACGGCCGGTACGGGCCGTACGTGACGGAGGTCCTGCCCGAGGCGCCCGAGGAGGAGACGCCCAAGAAGCGGACGAAGAAGGCCGACGCTCCCAAGCCGCGCACCAGCTCGCTGTTCAAGACGATGTCGCTGGACACCATCACGCTGGAGGACGCGCTCAAGCTGCTGACGATCCCCAGGCCCGTGGGCGAGCTGGAGGGCGAGGAGGTCGTGGCGTACAACGGGAAGTTCGGCCCATACCTGAAGAAGGGGACGGACTCCCGGTCGCTGGCTTCGGAAGAAGACCTGCTGACCGTCACGATCGACCAGGCCAAGGAGCTGTTCGCGCAGCCCAAGCAGCGCGGGCGGCGGGCCGCCGCGGCGGCGCCGTTGCGCGAGCTGGGCGACGACCCCAACTCCAAGAAGCCCATTGTGGTGAAGGAAGGGCGGTTCGGGCCCTACGTGACCGACGGCGAGACGAACGCGTCGCTGCGCAAGGGCGACACGGTCGAGGACATCACGACCGAGCGGGCGGCCGAGCTGCTGGCCGAGCGGCGTGAGCGGGCGCCGGCGCCCAAGAAGACGACCGCCAGGAAGGCGCCCGCGAAGAAGCCCGCGGCGAAGAAGCCGGCGGCCAAGTCGTAAGTGCACATTCCGCCACTTCCGGCGGCCGCCGGACGCGACCGCCGGAAGTAGCATCGATGACGTGATCGTCTTGGTGTTCGCGGGCTTGATCCTGCTTGCGCACTTTTATCTGTGGCATCGGATGGTGCGCTCCACGACCGGCCCTGGGCGGCTGCGCAAGGCGCTGACCTGGGGCGTGGTGGGTCTGACCGCCCTTGTCGTGGCCACGTTCGCAGGCACCCGGATGGAGTTCGGTCACTGGCTGGCCTGGCCCGGATACATCTGGCTGGCCCTGATGTTCTACCTGCTCGTCTTCCTCGTGGTGCTGGAGGTGCCGCGGGCGGTGGCCGCGCTCTTCGTGCGCAAGGCCGAGCGGCAGGCGACGCCCGAGCCGGAGCCGGTGCCGGCCATGGCGGGCGGCCCGGCGCTTCCCGAGCCCGCACCCGAGGCGCCCCCGATGAGCAGGAGGCTCTTTCTGGGGCGGGCCACCGCCACCGTCGCGGGGGTGGGGGCGCTGAGCACGGTCGGCTACGGCATGACGAGCGCCCTCGGCGACCCCGTGATCGAACGGGTGAAGGTGGCGCTGCCGAAGCTGGATCCGCGGCTCAGCGGCCTGCGGTTCGCCGTGGTGAGCGACATCCACCTGGGACCGCTGACCGGCAGGGGACACACCGAGCGGATCGTTCGCATGATCAACGGGCTTGAGGCCGACGTGGTGGCGATCGTGGGGGACCTGGTGGACGGGTCGGTCGCCCAGCTGGGCGCGCTGGCGCAGCCGCTGAAGAGCCTTGAGTCCCGCTATGGGTCATATTTCGTGACCGGTAACCATGAGTACTTCGCCCCCAGCGGGCCCTTGGAATGGATCGAGGAGCTCGACCAGCTCGGCGTACGCTCGCTGCGAAACGAGCGCGTGGAGATCAGGCACCAGGGCGCCGTGCTCGACCTGGCCGGGGTGAACGACCTCAACGGTGAGTCCGCGGGCGACGGCCCCGACTTCGACAAGGCGCTGGGCGGCCGGGACACCAGCCGCTCCACCGTGCTGCTCGCGCACCAGCCGGTGCAAGTGGAACAGGCCGCCCGTCACGGCGTCGACCTGCAGTTGTCAGGGCACACGCACGGCGGGCAGATCGCGCCGTTCAACCTGGTGGTGGGGCTGCAGCAGCCTGTGGTCTCCGGTCTGGCCACGGTCGACGGGGTGCAGGTATACGTCAGCAGGGGCGCGGGGTTCTGGGGCCCGCCCGTACGCGTCGGGGCGCCGCCGGAGATCACGATGCTGGAGTTGCGTATCTGACTTTCCGCCATCCAGTAGCCACGGGCTGTCATCGTGGCGTAGAGTATCCGACCGGATACTGATCGGAGGTGGGCATGGTCTCTTCGCCGATGGAGGCGGCGCACGCCGCCTTCTGGGCCAAGCGGGGCGGGCTGCTGTTCAAGCAGGCCAGGGATGCGGCGAGCATGAACCAGCGGGCCCTGGCCAGCGTGAGCGGCACGTCGAGGACCACACTGTCGGCCTATGAGCACGGCAGGAAGTCGCCGACGCTCGAGACCGCGGGGCGCATTCTCGACGCGGCGGGGTTCCAGCTGGCGCTGGAGGCGAAGGTCGACTTCACGGCCCGGGTGAGCGAGGGGCGGACGTTCTACGTGCCGAGCCGGTTGCGGAGGCTGCCGGTCGGGGCCGCGCTGGGTGTCGTGCGGCTCCGGGATCAGCTTTACGACCTGGCCGACCGGGACGCGCGCCGGACCGCCTACACCCTGCTGCTGTGCGAGGGTGGGCCCCAGGAGCTGCTCGATCACGTGGACGGGGTGCTGCTCGTCGAGCTGTGGGGCGAGCTGGTGCTGCCCGCGGCCATCCGCGCGGAGTGGGGGCCATTGGTGGAAGAGTCCCGGCATGAGGCCGGAGTTATGAATTGATGATGCTTTCCGGGGCCCATTCGAGGTGTGTAGCCTGCGCGCGAGCCCGCGGACGTAATACCCTCAGCCACGAGCCAGCCCGGAATATCCGGCTCGTCTGTTGTCCGCCCACTTCCTGGATACGCTGAAATCATGACTGCCCTTGGCCGACGCCACCCCTCCCACGTGCTGGCCAATGCGCCGTTCCGACGGCTGTGGATGGCCATGTCGGTGTGCAGTCTGGGCGACTGGCTGAACATCCTGGCTCTGACCGCCCTGGCCGCCAACATCACGCAGGGCGACTACCGTGTGCAGTCACTGGCCGTCGGCGGCGTGTTCATCGCCAAGATGTTGCCTGCTGTGCTGCTCGGGCCGCTCGCGGGCGTCTTCGCCGACCGGTTCGACCGGCGGCTGACGATGTTCGTGGCCGATCTGGCCCGGTTCGCCGTGGTGCTGTCGATCCCGCTGATCTACAGCTTCCAGTGGGTGATCAGCTACCAGTGGGTGATCATCGCGACCATCCTGGTCGAGTGCATCAACCTGTTCTGGGTCCCGGCCAAGGAAGCCACCGTGCCCAACCTGGTGCCCAAGGAGCAGCTCGAGTCGGCCAACCGGCTCAACCTGCTGGTCACGTATGGCACCGCGCCGGTCGCGGCCATGCTGTTCGCGGCGCTGTCGGTGGTGGGCGACGCGTTCAAGGACCTGATGCCGTTCGCGTCCGGCAGCGACGCGACGGGGCTGGCG
Organism: Nonomuraea sp. NPDC049784; assembly: GCF_040659615.1. Taxonomy (NCBI): domain Bacteria; kingdom Bacillati; phylum Actinomycetota; class Actinomycetes; order Streptosporangiales; family Streptosporangiaceae; genus Nonomuraea; species Nonomuraea sp. NPDC049784. The sequence continues at coordinate 69,109 of NZ_JBFAMX010000002.1, read as the reverse complement.
CTGATCGTCAACGCCTGTGCTTACCTCGTCTCGGCCTTCCTGATCTTCACGCTGCGTGGCATTCCCAAGCGCGACGGCGCGATCTCCGCGCCTTCCGTGCTCAAGCAGATCGTCGAGGGCTGGCGGTACGTCGGCCGCAACCGGCTGGTGCGCGGGCTGATCATCGGCATGCTGGGCGCGTTCGCGGCGGGCGGGGCCGTGGTCGGGGTCGCGAAGATCTACGTGGGGGCGCTCGGCGGCGGCGACGCGGCCTACGGCGTGGTGTTCGGCGCGGTGTTCTCCGGCATGGCGCTGGGCATGTTCTTCGGGCTCAGGCTGCTCCGCGAGCTGTCGCGGCGGCGGCTGTTCGGCCTGGCCATCACGGTCGCGGGGCTGGTGCTCGTGGCCACCGCGCTGGTGCACAACCTGGTGATCGTGGTCATGCTGACCGTGCTGCTCGGGGCTTGCGCGGGCATCGCCTGGATCATCGGCTACACGTTGATCGGGCTCGAGGTCGAAGACGGGCTGCGCGGCCGTACGTTCTCGTTCCTTCAGTCCACGGCGCGGGTGACGTTGCTGCTGGTGGTCGCCGTGGCCAACCCGCTGGCGGCGATCTTCGGCGTGCACGTGCTCCGGATGGGCGAGTTCGCCTACCGGTTCGACGGCTCCAACCTGGTGCTGGTGATCGGCGGGGCGCTCGCGATGGTCGTGGGCATCCTGGCACTGCGGCACATGGACGACAGGAAGGGCGTCCCCCTGTCGGCCGACCTGATCGCGACCGTGCGGGGCGAGCGGTTCACGGCGGAGGCGGCCGAGCAGGCTCCCGGGCTGTTCGTGGCGTTCGAGGGCGGCGAGGGGTCGGGCAAGACGACCCAGTCGCGGCTGATCGCCATCTGGCTGCGTGACCAGGGTTTCGACGTGGTGCAGACGCGCGAGCCGGGCTCGACCAAGGTCGGGATGCGGCTGCGGGCGATCCTGCTCGACGCGGCCGAGCGCGGGCTGTCGGCGCGGGCCGAGGCGCTGCTCTATGCCGCCGACCGGGCCGAGCACGTGGAGAAGGTGATCCGTCCCGCGCTCTACCGGGGCTCGCTCGTGATCACCGACCGCTACGTCGACTCCTCCCTGGCCTACCAGGGGGCGGGGCGGGCGCTCGACCCCAAGGACGTGTCCAAGATCAACGCTTGGGCCACCGGCGGGCTGGTGCCGCATCTGACCGTGCTCATCGACACGCCTCCCCAGGTGGGGCTGACCCGGCTGGGCGGGGCCGCCGACCGGATCGAGGCGGAGCCGCTGGAGTTCCACGAGCGGGTGCGCAAGGAGTTCCGCGCGCTGGCGGCGGCGGCGCCCGAGCGTTACCTCGTGGTGGACGGCACGCTGGCGCCCGAGGTGATCACCCGCCAGATCCAGGACCGGATCCGCGAGATCCTGCCGGACCCGGTGCCGCAGGAGTCTGAGGACGCCACGGGCACGATGCCCGCCATCCGCGACTAGCCGATCGTGCCGGTTCGCCGGTAGGGCGGCATCACGGGGTGACGGTGGTGCGCTTGCAGTGCGGGCGTGGGGGCCGCGATGTGCGGCTAGCCTTACGTCGTGGCAGTTTTCGATGACCTCGTCGGGCAGGACCAGGCGGTAGCCGTGCTGTCGCGGGCCGCGGCGGCGGCCGGAGAGGTCGTCGGGGGCGGGCGCGGCGCGGGCATGACCCACGCGTGGCTGTTCACCGGGCCGCCGGGCTCGGGCAGGGAGGACGCCGCCCGTGCCTTCGCCGCGGCGCTGCTGTGCCCCGATGGGGGTTGTGGCCACTGCGACCAGTGCCACCAGGTGTTCATCGGCTCGCATCCCGACCTGGAGTCCGTACGCCCCGAGGGCCTGTCCTACAGCGTCAAGCAGACCCGCGAGCTCATCCTGCGGGCGGCCGGGGCGCCGACACAGGGGCGGTGGCGGGTCATCCTGTTCGAGGACGCCGACCGGGCCACTGAGTCCGCCGCGAACGCCCTGCTCAAAGCCATCGAGGAGCCGCCGCCCCGTACGGTGTGGCTGCTGTGCGCGCCGGCTCCGGACGACTTGATGATCACCATCAGGTCGCGCTGCCGGGTGGTCAACCTGACCACCCCCGCCACGGAGGCCGTCGCCCACGTGCTGGCCACGCGCGACAGCGTGCCGCCAGACGTGGCCAGGTTCGCCGCCAGGGCCGCCCAGGGCCACATCAGCAGGGCGCGGGCGCTGGCGCTGGACGAGGGCGTCAGGCGGCGTCGTGAGGCGGTGCTGAGCATTCCACGCTCGCTGACCGGGGTGGGAGAGTGTGTCTCGGCGGCCGAGCGGCTGGTGAAGACGGCGGAGGAGGAAGCCGCCGCGGCCACGGCCCTGCTCAACGAGAGCGAGACCGCCGAGCTGCGCAAGATCTACGGCGAGGGGTCCACCGGCAAGGGCCTCAACCGGGGGTTGGTACGCGGCGGGGCCGGGGCCCTGAAGGAGCTGGAGGACCGGCAGAAGTCGCGGGCCACGCGGATCAAGCGCGATTCGCTGGACTCGGCGCTGCTGGAGCTGGTGTCGTTCTATCGGGACGTGCTGGCCATGCAGTTCGGGGCCGGCGTCGAGCTGGCCAACGACGACCTCTGCTTCGATCTCGACCAGCTGGCCAAGGCGTCCACGCCGGAGGAGACCTTGCGGCGGATCGACGCGATCATGCAGTGCCGGGAACGGCTGGCAGTGAACGTCAATCCGCAGATGGCGGTCGAGGCGATGATGCTGGCGCTGCGTCCCTGATCCACGCCTGGAGCGCTAGGCTGCCCCGGTTGATCACACTCCAGCGCAAGATGGCAGGGTGACGCGAGCAGCAGATGAGGCCGTGGGGCGTCTCTGATATGTGGAAGTCGAACTGCTCACCCAACAAGAGGCGCTGGCGCGGCAGCGGGTAGACGTGGCGTCGATCTTCGCTGAGCACCACGTGGGCCTCGTCCGGCTGGCCCTGATCATGGTCGGTGATCAGGCGACCGCCGAAGACGTCCTTCAGGAGGCGTTCGCGCGCACTCACGCCGGTCGCGGCCGGTTGCGGGATGCCGACAAGGCGCTGGCCTATGTGCGCTCGGCGGTGCTCAACGGGTGCCGGTCCGTGCTGCGCAGGCGGGCGACGGTGTTCCGGCGCGCGGTGCCGTACGAGCCGCCTGTCTGGTCGGCGGAGAGCGCCGCGCTGATGGGCGAGGAGCGGCGCGAGGTGCTGCTGGCCCTGCGCGAGCTGCCGCGCAGGCAGCGTGAGGCGCTGACGCTGCGCTACTACTTCGACCTGTCCGACCAGGAGATCGCCGAAACCATGGGGATCGGCGCGAGCACGACCAGGTCCACAATCGCGCGAGGGCTGGCGGCCCTCGGTAGGGCGCTTGGGGAGGATTCATGACCAGCCGGGTGGAAGACAGACTGCGTGAGGCCCTCGTCGAGACGGGGGCGACGGTCGACACAAGCACGCTCAGGCCGTTGCGGGCATCGCAGAGGGGGCGGTTCCGGGTGGACTTCCGGCTGGTGACGGCGGCGGTCGTGGTGCTCGCGGGGGCGGCGACCGCCGTGTGGCTGGGCGGTCCAGGCGGCGGTGAGGACCGCGCGGTGGCCGCAAATCCGGCGCTCGCCAAGAGCACGGACATGGCCGTCTTCCTGTGTACGAAGTCGGCTCCGAAGGAGACGAAGTGCCAGGGACGCGACGTCAGCCGTGAGGAGACGGAGGCGGTCGAGCGGACGCTGAGGGAGTTGCCGCAGGTCGAGGCCATGTTCTTCATGGACCAGGTGGCCACCTACGAGAAGTTCCGGGTCAGGTTCGCGCACAACAAGGCACTGCTGGATACGGTCAAGCCCACCGACCTGCCGACGTCGGTCAGGTTGAAGATCAAGAAGGGGGCTGACCCGAAGGAGGTGGAGAAGGCGCTTCGGGGGATGTCCGGCGTGCTGGGCGCCATGGAGCAAGCTCCTCCTCCGGCCGATCCGCAGAAGCCGCTGATCAGCGTGTTCCTCTGCGCCAAAGCATCCCCCATGCCGACGTGTGGTGCCGAGCGCGAGTCCCTTGGGAAGGGCGACTTCAAGCTCACGAAGGACGGGAAGGCGGCGACTGCCGCCCAGAAGCAGGCCATCGCGAAGACGATCAAGGCCATGCTTGGGGTCAAGGAGGTCGTCTTCGAGGACCAGGCGGCGGCGTACGAGAACTTCCGGCGCTTGTACCGGGACAACAAGACGCTCCTCCGGGCCACCAAGGTGACGGACATGCCGGAATCCTTCAGAGTGACGATGAAGCCCGAGGCAGAGTGGGCCCCGGTGGTCAGCAAGCTGGAGCGGCAACCTGGGGTGAGTCAGGTCTTCTACGCCCCATGTTTCGCCGATGACAGCGAGTTGCGCACCGCCTATGGGTTGTCCCTGCCGGACGACAAGGTGTGCCCGGTAGGCAAGTGATCCGGCTCCGGCCCTCACCCCAGGCGCGCGGACACACGTAATGTGTCAGGGAAGGCCGTTGGACCCCTAGGCCGTCAGGAGGCGAGCGCGAGCCCATGGGAATGATCATGGCCGTGAGCTTCACCCGCTACGGGAGGCTCTACTACCTCGATCCCGGTGCGCACAGCCCGAAGGTGGGCGACAAGGTGCTCGTGCCGACCGACTCGGGCCCCGAGGTGGCGGAGTGCGTGTGGGCGCCGCAGTACACGAGCGAGGACATCGACGGGCTACCGGTGTGCGCGGGCCTCGCGGCCGAGGAGCATCTCGCCCGCGACGAGGCCAACAAGCGGCGCAGGGCCGAGGCGCGCAGCGTGTCCAAACGGCTGATCAAACGGCACACGCTGCCGATGAAGGTCGTCGGGATCGACTACCTCGACGAGGAGAACATCTACACGGTCTATTTCTCGGCCCCGCACCGGGTGGACTTCCGTGCCCTGGTACGCGATCTCGCCCGTAACCTCCGGGCCAGGGTCGAGCTGCGGCAGATCGGGCCGAGGGATGAGGCGCGGCTGCAGGGCGGCATCGGCCCCTGCGGCCGTGACCTGTGCTGCGCCACGTTCCTGAAGGACTTCGAGCCGGTCTCGGTGCGGATGGCCAAGGATCAGGACCTTCCTGTCAATCCACTGCGGATCGCGGGGGCGTGCGGGCGGCTCATGTGCTGTCTCAAGTACGAGCACCCCCTGTACCAGGAGTTCCGGGCCTCGGCTCCCCGGGTGGGGGCGAGCGTGGAGACCCCTCAGGGAGCGGGGACCGTGGTGGGGCACAACGTGCCGTCGGACTCCGTGGTGGTGCGGCTCAACGACGGGGGGCGGCGGTGCGCGTGCTCGAAGGCCAGCGTGTGTTCGCCACGCAAACAGCACGATGCGATGTACGGTGACGGACCGTCATAGTCCGATAGCGAAGATCGATGCGTGTAGCGACCTAACTGGACGTTAAGCCACAATGACCGTCAATTGTCGCTAAAGTAACTCGCGCATTTGCTTGCCGGAGGTCAGCCGGGCGAGGACAATGAGGGGTTCATGGTGGCGTCCTGGCGTGTCGTGGCCGCCGCGTTGCTCGGGGACACTTTATTTCATGACACAATTGCTCTGCTCAATACCCAGCACGCTGCAGGAACGGTGAAGATGGTCACGTTCGAGGATGGGGAGTTGATCTCGGAGCTGAGGGATCTCCGTGATGTTCCCTTTGTGAATATGGGAACGCCAGAGGACCGCATGGTCGACGAGATTTTGCGGCGTGTTGTGCCTGTTTGTGGGGAAATGCCTGTCGTGCCCGTTGCGGCCTTCCAGAACTCCATCTAATTCTGGAACGGCTGAGTCCGGTGATCACGCCTTTTCGACAGTTTGTACTAAAAGTACATAGTCGATGTGATCTGGCGTGCAACCACTGTTATGTGTATGAACATGCTGATCAGAGTTGGCGTAGCCGTCCCAAGGTCATATCCCCCCGCACCGTCGATCGCGTCGCGTCGCGCATAGCGGAGCACGTGACGCGGCACGGCCTGGAGCAGATCGACGTCGTGCTGCACGGCGGGGAGCCGCTGCTGGCCGGGCACGAGCGCCTCGCCGAGATCGCCGAGACGCTCCGCACCGCGCTCGACGGCCACTGCCGTCTCGGGCTGCACATCCAGACCAACGGCGTGCGCCTCGACGACCGGTTCTGCGAGGTGTTCGAAGAGCAGCGGATCAGTGTGGGCGTGTCACTCGACGGCGACAGGGCGGCCAACGACCGGCACCGCGTCTACGCCTCGGGCCGGAGCAGCTACGACCAGGCCATTCAGGCCGTTGAGCGGCTGCGGACGCGACCCGAGCTCTATGCGGGCCTGCTCTGCACGGTGGACGTGGCCAATGATCCGATCGCGGTGTACGAAGCATTGATCGATCTGCGGCCGCCTCGGATCGACTTCCTACTTCCCTACGCGACCTGGGACACCCCGCCGGAGCGCCCCTCCGAGACGGCCTATGCCGACTGGCTGATCTCGATCTTCGATCGCTGGGACGCCGACGGGAGGCCCGCGTCGGTGCGGCTGTTCGAGTCGATCATCCGTACGACTCGGGGAGAGGCGAGCTTGACGGAGGCGGTCGGGCTCGAGCCGAGCACGATGATCGTCATTGACACCGACGGCTCGTACGAACTGGTCGACTCGCTCAAGGTGGCATACGACGGCGCCCCGGCCACCGGCTACAACGTCTTTCGGCACCCCCTGGACGAGGTGGCGGCGCATCCGGGGGTCGTCGCCAGGCAGCGAGGGCTGGAGGGTCTGTCGGCCACCTGCCGGGAGTGCCCCATCGTCGACAGCTGCGGGGGCGGGCTATACACCCACAGGTTCCGGGCAGGGTCGTTCGACAACCCCAGCGTCTACTGCGCAGACCTGTTCAAACTGGTGTCTCACATCCAGGACAGGACGAAGATGTCCTCGCACGCGATTCCGTACGCCTCCCTCGACTCGCTCGCCACCGGCTTCGGCAACGCCGACGACATCGGGCGGCTGGTGGACGCGCAGCGCAGCGTGCGCCGTGCGCTGATCGCGGCGCTGCGCCCGAAGGCCGCCGGCGCCGTGTGGGAGCTATTCGCCCGGCTCGACCGGGACCACCGCGACGAGCTGGAGACGGTGCTCGCGCACCCGTACGTCCGGGTTTGGGCGGTCGGATGCCTGCAGGGTGAGAGCTCGGTGACGTACCTGGCCAACGTCGCGGCCGCCGCGATGATCCGCTCGGGCCAGGACGTGACGCTGCCGGTCGCGGTCACCGACCACGCCGTCTACCTGCCGACCGTCGGCACGCTGCATGGCGTCGAGGGTGACGTCGTCACCCTGGTCGTGCGGAGAGGCCGGATCACGGTGGCGACGGGCGCGACGCCCGAGTGGCGGGCCGTCCGCACGGTCAGCAGCGGGGACTATTCGCTCGTGCTCGAGGACGCCGACTCCCACCGCGACTGTCATCAGTGGCCCGCGGCCGGGAGGCTGAGCGAGGACGAGGCCGCCGCGTGGCAGGAGTCGTTCGAGCAGGCCTGGCAGCTCATCGAGAAGGAATACCCCCAGTACGCACAGGGCCTGCGCGGCGGCCTCACCACCCTGACCCCGCTGGCGCCGGCTCCCGACGGCCGAGACGTGAGCTCGACCGCCCGCCACGCCTTCGGAGCCATCGCGGCGGCCCTGCCGGCCGATCCCGCGACGCTGGCGATGCTGCTCATTCACGAGTTCCAGCACGTCAAGCTGGGAGCGGTGTTCGATCTTTTCGATCTGTTCGACCGATCTCACACCAGGCTCTACCACGCGCCGTGGCGGCAGGACCTCCGGCCGCTGGAGGGGCTGCTCCAGGGGACGTACGCGCACATCGGGGTGACGGACTTCTGGAGAACGCGCCGTCATGCCGTACGGGGTGCCGCCCGGGACAAGGCGGAGGAGGAGTTCACCCGCTGGTGCGGGCACACTGTCGCGGCCACCGACACATTGGCCGCCTCGGGAGCGCTGACCCCGGTGGGCGAGAGGTTCGTCGCCCGGATGAGGGAAACGGTCGTGTCGTGGCAGAAGGGCGAGGAGATTCCCCTGCCGGGCTGAGCTCCTCGATCTGCGCGCCAGGGTTTGTGACGGACCGAATACCGCTATTTCTGGAAGAGCCCGAAATGGCGAAAACTCGGGCTTGTCGTTTGGGGATCGGACGACGCCAAGTGTGGACATAGTGCGAAGTAGACAGTCTTCGTGGCGCCTGCCCGCGTGTATAGTGAATCATTCCTGAAAGAGGGTGGTCGATGTCGGGAATGTCGGCTTCCGGGGGGACCGGGCAGGTGCCATATTTCTTCCTGAGTTATGCGCGCATGCCCATGGACGAGACCACAAGCGGTGATCCAAACAGATGGGTATACCGGTTATTCGACGATTTATGCGAAGAGCTCGTTCAGATGACGACATTGCGGAAGAAGTCGGAAGCCGGCTTCTTGGATCGCAAGATGCGTTTGGGAGAGCAGTGGCCGGATGAGGTGTCCAGGGCACTGGCCACCTGCCGGGTGTTCGTGCCGCTCTACTCGCCTCGCTACTTCAACAGCGAGCAGTGCGGACGCGAATGGTCGGCCATCCAGATGCGGCTCAGGGCGCACACATCGGAGCCGCCCCCGGTCATCATCCCCATCATGTGGATCCCGATCGAGCCGAACTCGATGCCCGACTGCGCCCGCCTCATCCAGTTCTCCCAGGAAGGCTTCTGGCCGGACTATCTCCGCCATGGGCTGTACAGCGTGGCCAAAGTCTCCTCGCAGCGCAACAAATTCCTCCAGGCCACGCTCACACTCGCCCGCCGGATCAGCCAGGTCGCCGAGCTGTCCCCGCTGCAGGAGGCGCAGGATCTGCCCCGGTACACCACGCTGCCCAATGCCTTCGACGGCTATCGGGCGGAGCAGAGGATGAAGGTGAGCGTGGTGGCGCCCCATCTCGGCAACCTGCCCAACGGCCGCAACCCGTATTACTACGGCATGCGGCCGCACGAATGGAATCCGTACCGCGATGAGGGCAATCATCAGCCGCTCGCCCACCAGGTGACCGAATTCGCCCGCCGCCGGGGAATCGGCGCCGAGATCGGCCCGCTCAGCATTCCCGAAGACGATCAGGGATCGCCCGACCAGCCGGGGATGATGCTGGTGGACCCGTGGGCCACCGACATGCCGGACACCTATGAGGCGCTGCGGCAGTTCGGCGGCGAGATGACCCGCTGGTTTCCCGTCGTGGTGCCGTGGAATTCCAGGGACAAGGAGACCAGCGACGCCGAGCCCAGGTTGCGGCGCCTGCTGGGTGAGGCCATACCGGGCGGCCAGGGCCAGCCGGCCGTTCATGAGATCAAGTCTCTCGACGACCTGCAGCGGGAGATGCCCAGGATGCTGGAGCGCGCGTTCAACCGGTACCTGCGAACGGCCCAGGTGTATCCGCCACCGGGCGGCTCAGGAAAGAAACCCCGATTGATGGAGCCAGGGGATGGTGACGATGAGCGACGAGACTGACGGACGGATCGTCACGTTCTATTCGTACAAGGGAGGTACGGGCCGCACGATGGCGGTGGCCAACGTCGCCTGGCTGCTGGCCGGCAACGGCCTGCGCGTCCTCGCCATGGACTGGGACCTCGAGTCGCCCGGGCTGCACCGCTTCTTCCGGCCGTTCCTCGACGACAGCGTGATCAGTGCGACGACCGGCGTCATCGACATCGTCAACGAGTACCGCTGGGCGGCGACCAGCCCGCGCGAACGCGGCCCCGAATGGCATCTGGAGTACGCGACAGTGGTGCCGCACGCGGTGTCGCTGGAGTGGAAGTTCCCGGGAGCGGGCACGCTGGACTTCGTTTCCGCGGGCCAGCAGAACCGCGACTACTCCTCACTCGTATCTGCCTTCGACTGGGACACCTTCTACGAACGGCTCGCCGGCGGCCGCTTCCTCGACGCGTTACGCGCCGACATCAAGCGCCACTACGACTATTGCTTGATCGACAGCAGGACAGGCTTCAGCGACATCGCCGACATATGCACGATCGATATGCCGGACGTCCTAGTGGACTGCTTCACCATGAGCGATCAAGGTATTGACGGAGCCGCCAGGGTCGCTCGGGCGATCAGCGAGCGCCACGACCGCGATCGCAAGATCCTGCCCGTGCCCATGCGTGTGGACGACGGCGAGAAGAAGAAGGCGGACGCGGGGCGCGCCTATGCCCGCTCCAAGTTCGAGCGCTTCCTCCTGCATCTGTCTCCGGAGGAACGCGAGCGGTACTGGGGGGCGGTGGAGATCCCGTACAAACGCTTCTACGCGTTCGAGGAGACGCTGGCCGTCTTCGGCGACGCTCCAGGAGCACCGGGGTCGCTGCTCGCCTCCTTCGAGCGGTTGACGAACACGATCACGTCGGGGGCGGTCAGTGAGCTGCCTCCGATGGAAGAGCCGATCCGCCTGCGCTGGCTGGAGGCGTTCACCCGTAGGGAGCCTCTCCTGCACCAGGAGATCCTGCTCAGCTACGCCCCCGAGGACCGCATGTGGGCCGACTGGATCGCCGTCATATTGCGGCACGCAAACTTCCGCGTGGTCCCGCAGGCGCTGACGGCGGCCGGAGAGGGCGGCTTCGGCAGGACCGGGGAGGTCACCGGCGTCGTGGCCGTGCTGACCACCACCTACCTGCAGGACTTCAACGCCGCGGACTGGACGGCCTCCGGCGCCGACGACCTGAGCCTGTGGCCCATGGTCACGGCGCTGCGAGTGTCGGGGGACCTGCGGCTCGTCCCGCCGTTCTCGGAGAGGCCGACCGTCGACCTCTTCAGGCTCCCGCCCGTGCAGGCCGCCGAGGCCATCCTGCGCGCGGTCAGCAAGCCGGGGCTCGCCCTGCAGGACACGGCGGTGCTGGAGGCCCGCTTCCCCGGCACGGAGCCGAAGGTCTGGAACGTCCCGGGGCGCAACGCCAGCTTCACGGGACGGGACAAGATGCTCGAAACGCTGCGAGATCAGCTCGTCGGCGGCAACCAGGCGGTCGTGCTCCCCCAGACGCTGTACGGACTGGGCGGCGTCGGCAAGACGGCGGTGGCTCTGGAGTACGCCCACCGGTTCAGGGCCGACTACGACGTGGTCTGGTGGGTCTCCGCGGAACAGCCCGACCTGATCAACCCCTCCCTCGCAGAGCTCGCCAGACGCCTCGGCCTGCCCGTCGGCGACAGCGTCGTGGAGGCGGCGGAGGCGGCCCGCGAGGCGCTGCGGCGCGGCACCCCGCACTCCCGCTGGCTGCTGATCTTCGACAACGCCGGCGAACCGGACGACCTGCGCGAGTACCTCCCCAGCGGCTCCGGCCACGTCATCGTCACCTCACGCAACCCGACGTGGGGCAACATGGCGGCGCCCCTGGAGGTGGACGTGTTCAGCCGGGAGGAGAGCCTGCAGCACCTGCGGCGCACGGTGCCCAGGCTCGATCCGAACGATGCCCTCCAGGTCGCCGAGGCACTGGGCTATCTCCCGCTCGCCGTCACCCAGGCCGCCGCGTGGCTGAGCGAGACCGGCCAGCCGGCCTCCGACTACCTGGAGCTGCTGCGGAGCCAGACTGCCGCGGTGCTGTCCGCGAACCAGCCGGAGGACTACCCCGACCCGGTGGCCCGCGCCTGGAACGTCTCGCTGGAGCAGCTGAAGCGGCGCTCTCCGGCGGCCGAGCGGCTGCTGCAACTTTGTGCCTTCTTCTCGCCGGAGCCCATCTCGCAGTCGCTGATCTACAGCGACGAGATGATGAACGTCCTGGTGCCGTTCGATGACGCGCTGCGCGGCGAGAAGCTGCTGCTCGGCCAGGTCATCAGGGAGATCAGCAGGTTCGCCCTGGCCAGGATCGACCAGGGCAGCAACACCCTGCAGGTGCACCGGCTCGTCCAGGCCGTGATCCGCGGCCAGATGACCAAGGAAGAGAGGGACGTCGTCAGCCACCAGGTGCACCGCATCCTCGTGGGCGCCCGGCCGCGGCAAGGCGAAGTGGACGACCCGGAGAACTGGTCCCGTTACGACCTGATCTGGCCGCACCTCCTCCCCTCGGACGCGGAGAACTGCGAGGAGGACGACACCAGGCAACTCCTCACCGAACGCGTGCGCTACTGGTGGAAGCGCGGCGAATACCTCAATGCCCTGCGGCTCGGCCAGCGCCTGGCCAACTACTGGGAGGAGGTGTTCGGGCAGTTGGAGAGGCAGCGGTTACACCTGCTGACGAACATCGCCAACGTCCAGCGATCGCTCGGCCGGGCGCAGGAGGCGTACGAGCTCGAGCAGTGGGTGTGGGCCCAGCAGCGCGGACTCCTCGGCGACAACCACCCGCACACGCTGCAGACCGCCGGCGGGATCGCCGCGGACCTGCGGGCGCTCGGCCAGTTCTCCAAGGCGCTCGACCAGGAGAAGCGGGTGTATGAGCAGTGGCGGGAGAACTACGGCGAGGATCACCCACGCACGCTCCGATCGGCCAACAACCTGGCTGTCTCCTACCGGCTCGTCGGTGACTGGCGCAACGCGGGCAGGCTCGACGGGGACATCTACAACCGCATGCTGGGAGTGCTCGGGCCGCTCCACCTCAACACGCTGGCCATGGCCCAGAACCTCGCCAGGGACATGCGGGAGGCGGGGGAGTTCGAGCCCTCCATCGAGCTGCTGCGGCAGACGCTCAAGCGCTACGCGGACCTGGCGTTCGAGGACTATCCCGAGGCATTGTGGGCCACGAAGAGCCTGGCCGTGTCACTGCGCCGAGCGGGGCAGCGCAAGGAGGCCGCGCAACTGGCCCGGGACGTGTACGGGCGGTACAGCCGGCTCTATCCGTCCAATCCGGAGGCCAAGGCAGCCGCGCTCGAACTGGCCTGCTGCATGTCGTCCACGGGCGACAAGGCCGCCGCCCGAGACCTGGCCCGTACCGTGATGAAGGACTACAGCGACCTGCTCGGCCCGGAGCACCCGTACACCTCCGCCGCCGCCAACAACCTGTGCACCTATCTCCGCGGCCTCGGAGCCCTCGACGAGGCCCACGAGCTGGGCGGGCGGACGCTCACCGCGCTGCGCGACCATCTCGGCGACGACCATCCGTTCACCCTGTCCTGCGCGATCAACGTGGCGAACTGCGCCGCCGACCTGGGGGACGTGGAGACGGCCGAGCGGATGGAGCGGCGTACCCTGGGCAGCCTGGACGCGACGCTGGGCACCGATCACCCCGACACGCTGGCCTGTCAGGCGAACCTCGTGATCACGCTGCGGTCGGCCGGCAAGAACGCGGAGGCGGAGGACCTGCGCGCGAGGACGCTCGTCATGGTGGCCGCCAAGCTGGGCGACTCGCACCCGTGCACCGTGGCCCTCCAGGAATGGCGGCGGGTCAACCGGGACCTCGAACCTCAGCCGACCTGAGGCTCAGCCCATCTGGTGACCCAGCTCGCGGGTGAGCCAGGGCAGCACCCTGGGCAGCACGCTCAGGGCGTCGAGGTGAGCGACGCCGTGCTGGATGCGGACCGTCGCATTGGGGATGCGCTTGCCCAGCCAGCGGGAATGCCCGACGGGGGCGAACACGTCGTTCTCGCCGTGCCACACGAGGGTGGGCACCCTGATGACGGCCGGATCGAACCCCCACTCCGAGCTGAACGCCAGCACGTCGTCCACCCACCCGTCCGCCGAGTGGCGCAGGGCCTCGGTGAAGTTGCGGACCATCATCCGGCGCAGGCCGTGGTCGGAGATGATCCGGCGATCCGAGTCGGACCCCTCCTGACCGAGCGAGAGCACCTTGCTCTCGGGATCCGCGCGGATCTGCTCGGCTTGCGCGGCCAGGCGAGTGGCCGCCAGATGCGGGCCGGCCCGCGCCACGAGATATTCGAAGACGTTCGACTCCGTCATGCCCGCGAACCAGTCGAGCCCTTCGGCGCCGTGCGGCGCGATGCTGACCAGCGCGGCCACCCTGGTCGTGCGCTCGGGAAGCAGCGCGGCGCACGCGAGCGCGTGCGGCGCCCCGCCGGAACGCCCCACGACCGCGAACCTGCCGACCTCGAGCTCGTCCGCGATCGTCGCCACATCCGCGGCGATGCTGGCCACCGTCCTGTTCGGCATCCTGTCCGACAGCCCGTATCCGGGCCGGTCAAAGGTGATCAGCCGGACGCCCAGCCGGTAGAGCACCTGCGCGCGGGGAGACGGCCCGAGCCTGCTGCCGGGAGTGCCGTGCAGGAGGAAGACCGGGGTGCCGTCAGGCTTTCCTCGCTCCTCGACCGCCAGCCTTCTGCCATCCGGTGCGACCACGATACGGGGCAAGAGATCCTCCCTGATCTTGGGGGAAACCCGTCGCAGATTCTTTTGGCGATCGTCTTTCTTGGAGGACCCCGAGCAGCCGGACGTGAGCATGCCCGGTCAGTACGATCACAGTACTACGGCGCAGCGGACCGGTGAATACCCGAGCAGGGCGGCCGCCAGGGACCGGTAGATCAATGGGAGCGAGAACCTCTCGGGCTCCTGTAGACTCTTCGAAGCTACAGGGCACGCCGCCTTAGCTCAGTCGGCCAGAGCACTTCACTCGTAATGAAGGGGTCTGGGGTTCGAATCCCCAAGGCGGCTCCAGGTCAGAAGCCCCCCGCGTGATCGCGGGGGGCTTCTGGGTGTCTAAGCTTCCCGATCTCATGTCATGCAGATCCGATCCATAGCCACCGCGCCTTCCTGAAGTACGGACGGATCTGCTTGCGGTAGACCAGTTCGGTTACCGCCGTGCTGCTGTGGCCGACCAGCCGGGAGATCTCCTCCAAGGGGATGCCTTGGTCTGACAGCAGGGACACGAAGCTGTGCTGTAGCTCTCGGGGCGTCCATTTGTCGGGGTCGAGGTCGGCCTTGGCGATGACCGCGCGGAAGGCGCGCCGCACGTTATGCATGCGGGTTCCTCGGCGGCCTTGAGCACGGCTTCTGCCTGAGCCAGCGTGAGCGCCTTGGACGGACGGCCCTCCTTGCCGCGCGGGACTGAGCAGAGGTCCACCACCCATGACCGGGTACACGACCATCCGTACACGATCGCCTTCGCCAACGAACTAGTGACAGCGCCGATCGCCTTCGAGCCCTACGCAGGCCGACTGCGCCTGGCCTACCAGGCGTCTCACCCTGGCGACTGGATCAAGCCTCCCGCCGCCAAATCCTGGGAGCCGGGCGTCCTGCGCGCCAGGGTGCGCGACCTGCTGGACAAGCCCCGCCTGCGCGGTTCCGAGCGCATGAGGAAGCTCAACACGCGGCGGCAGTGGCGGTGCATGAACAAGCTGCTCTGCCAGGTATGCGGCGGTCCGGCGGCGGACCCGGAGTCGCGCCTGATCCCCTGGCTACTGACCTCGGAAGGGACGGCCCGCCAGGCGAGCGATCACGAGTCTGAACCGGATGTTACGCGGGTGGGCGACCTACTTCCGCTACAGGGTCGCCAAGGCGGTCGTCCAGCACCGCTCCGTCCGGGGGCCTCGACACTACGGCCGCCGCCGGTGAAGATCAGAAGAGTTCGGTTTGCCTTTCTACGGGAGGAAGAAGTGAGCGAGCACCCCCAGGATCGCCTGTACGCCGGTGAGCTGCACATGTGGGGCAACGGGGAGTGGTTCGAGCGCAACAGGAAGCTGGACACGCCTGGCGACCGGGTGAGGGTCGGCTTCACCACCTTCTTCACAGGTCAGATCCCCGACAGAGGGCTGCGGGTGCAGTTGCCTGAGGTAGGTAGCTACGTCGAGTTGGGTGACTACTTCGGTCGGGTCAGTTGGAGTCAGGAGGGGGATGCTGATTCTGACGAGGAGTGGGAGGACGGGGATGCTGCTCCTGACGAGGATTGGAGCGATTTCTGCGCACCAGTCGAGGCGAAAGTCATCGCCGTCAACACCGAGCTCGCCAACACTCCGGAGCTACTCATCAGGGACCCCTACGGCGAGGGCTGGCTGTTTGAGATGGAGATCCATGACCACAAGCCCAAGTCCGATTTCAATTGGGACGCGGACGGTTACGCCGAGTTCATCGCCCAGGACAACGACTAGACCGGCAATCGCCGGGGTGCCCACCTACGTGAGCTTCTAGGGGTCCCGGTAGTAATGGCGCAGGATCCAACGGATACGCCCCTCACCTGTGCTTATCCAGCGTTCTCAGGCTGGTGGGCCAGACCCGAGCCCTGCCTATCAATGCCACCCTCAGGGCTGTGCAGCTTGGCGTTGGTGGCCGGGCCGCCGTCGCTGATCGTATGTGTAACTGGTTGGCCTGAAGGGCGGTCAGCTCGGCGAGTGCTGCAGTGAACGGGCTGGCGGCCTGGCCGGCGGGAAGAGCATGCCCCAGTCCTCGGGAAAAGACCAGAGGCCTGCGCATGAGCGGCTTCTCGGGGATCCACAGCCACATGGCCTGAGCATCGAGGACGGCCCGTACATCGTAAGAGAGGCGGGGTTCCGGCTTTACGCCATCCATCCTGACGGCAACCGGGACACTCGCGCAGGCGCACGGCTTGGCAGGCATTCGCGGCGCGCTAGTGGCGCATGGACCGAATGCTTGTCAAGACGCTGAAGGTATTGCTGAATCGCCCTGCTATGGCCGCCTCACGTTCTATTGTCGCGCTCCAATGCGCACGTTTGGATCTAAAGGGCGATCTTCTGGGGCGTATCTCCAAGCGGGGGGTTTCGAATGTGTCCCAGCGTCGCCGCCTGTCCTGCCCCCGGTGCTCTCGGGGCGGGCGGCTCATCGGCCTGTGCCGTCCTCCAAAAAGGAGTCGTGATCATGACCGCATTGACCTACACCGTCTTCACCGACCCGGCGTCCGTGGAGGCGTCAGCGGCCGGACGGAGGTCCAAATCCACAGGGACGGTGTACCTGGTCATCACCAACACCGCAAGGAGGACGGATTGGTCCAGGATCGAGGTGAGGGTGCCCGTCGGCGACGGCGTTGGCGACCTCACCCCGAACCTCCCGGAGATGAAGGGCAAGTACACCGACAACCGGTGGGGGACCCAGGCGAGAACCCAGGAGGTGAAGGTCGACCCGCAGCGGGACACCAACGTCTTTGAAGTCACCCCCAAGAGCGGGGGCGTAGCTTCTTTCAAACCCGGCGACTACCTGGTGCTGACGATGGAGAACGTCACCATTGCCGCCACCGCCGGGCCGGCCGTGCTGACGGTGAGAGAGAAGACCGAAGACGATGACGGGGAGCACACCCGCTACACGTCGGTGGCGCTGGTCAAGACCGCTCCGAAGGAGATTCCGGCGCCGCGTGACTTCCACCCGGACAAGGGCATGGTGGGCGTCGGCGAAAACCTCACGCTGAGCTGGGAGGGGTCCCCCGAATTCGACTACAAGATCCTGTTCCCCGGCGGGCAGAAGGACATTTCCTCGGACGGGCGTACCTGGACCCCGCCCGACGCGCCGAAGCGGGCCACCACCTACACGCTCGTCGCCACCGACCCCGTCACCCAGAAGCAGCACTTCCTCACCACCACCGTCCAAGTGCGCTTCCCCGTCCTGGAAACGCTCACCGCCACCACCGGGATTGACACGCCCTGGGTCCAGGGGGCGGTGGACGGAAAGAAGGGGCGCGTCACCTTCACCGGTACAGGGGTGGAGATCTCGGACAACTCTGGCGGGCGGGGGACCGTGACTGCCGACAGGGCCGATCTCAACGGTGTGAACACCGGGTGGGTGCAGGGGAGGAGCGCCGACGACGGGAAGATCACCTTCCCCAAGGACGGGCTCGACGTCCGCAACGGAAGCGGGGCATGGGGAACTGTGCACGCCGACAAGGCCGACCTCAACGGCATCAACACCGAATGGGTGCAGGGAAGAAGCGCCGATGACGGATGGATCAGCTTCCCCAAGGAGGGGCTGAACGTGCGTAAGGGGGCCGGGCAGTCCTGGGGATCCGTGTTCGCCGACAGGGCAGACCTCAACGGTGTGAACACCGGGTGGGTGCAGGGGAGGAGCGCCGACGACGGGAAGATCACCTTCCCCAAGGACGGGCTCGACGTCCGCAACGGAAGCGGGGCATGGGGAACTGTGCACGCCGACAAGGCCGACCTCAACGGCATCAACACCGAATGGGTGCAAGGACGAAGCGCCGACGACGGATGGATCACCTTCCCCGTGGAGGGGCTCAAAGTCCACCGGAAGGACAACAGCCACCTGACTCATCTGGACGTTGGTTATGCGACCCACGACATCGTGAAAACCAGAATCGTGCGGGGACTGACTGACGGTGAAGGATGGATCAGCTTCCGCAAGGAGGGGCTGAACATTCGCCGGGGGCAGGGCACGGAACGGGGAACTCTGTTCGCCGCCAAGACCGAACTGAAGGAATGAGTCCAAACGGCGTCCAGTGCCCTGCCGAATGGATCTCATAGGATCAAGGGGCGGTGGCGCAGGGCGCCGTCACCCAGCCGTGAGCCTGTCGCCCACCAGGCATGCGGCCTGGGAGCGATCGGGTCGGCAAAGCCGCGCTGAGCCGCGTCTTTGCCCCTGGCGCTCGAAGGTCCTGCCGACCCGACCGGGTGACGAAGTGGGTGACAACGAGGACGTTCGATCATGGACGTCCACGGACTCTGACGGACGGCAAAAGGCAGGTCACCTCCTCGGCGGGGGAGGATGAGCAAGTCCTTGATTTTGCTCGTAATGAAGGGGTCTGGGGTTCGAATCCCCAAGGCGGCTCCAGGTCAGAGGCCCTTCCGGATGATCCGGGAGGGCCTTTTGCATGGTCGTACAGCAGCTTTGTACAGCAACGGGTGGTCATGCTCCACTCGGAGAGATCCCCGCCATCCTGGCCCGAAGGATCCATGGAGAGCAGACCCTCGTGCAGGGCCCGCAACCACCTGCCGGTGAGTTCACCCGTTGGCGTGTTTCCATCAGGCGCCATCCAGGAGCATCGGGTGCTGCGTCGTCGTAGCCATGGGTTGTGATGCTGTACGACGCCGACGGCCTTGAGCACTTCGTCAACCGGAGCTGGCACGGACGAGTACAGCTCCGCAGGCGCCGCGGGCGGATGTCCTTCTACCGTGCCGGAACCAGCCCTATTTCGCGGGCGATGCGGGCGCCGAGGTCTGAGTCGACCTTGGCCCAGTACTCGTGCACCGCGCGTTCCTGGATGAAGCGCTCCACGCCCTGGCTCAAGTGCCCGACGATGTTGCCGACCAGATGGTCCCTATCGGTCGGCGTCATCACCTGGCGGTAGAGCGTGCCGGGCTGGATGAAGTCGTTGTCTTCCCTGTGCGCCTCGTAGGCCGTGCGCATGATCTCGGCGGCCTCCACAAACCAGCTCGGATCGCGGTAGCGCTGCGGATCGGCCTTGGGCCCGCCGTAGCTGTTCGGCGCGTAGACCGGCTGGCTGCCACTGTGAAAGTAGCGCATCGGGGCATCCTTGTTGTAGTTGTGCACCTCGCTGATCGGCTGGTTGACCGGCAGTTGCGCATAGTTCGGGCCGTTGCGATAGCGCGCCGAGTCGGCGTAGGCGAACATCCGCCCCAGCACCATCCGGTCCGGGCTGGGTCCGATACCCGGGACGAAGTTCGCCACGTCGAACGTGGCTTGCACGATCTGCGCGAAGAAGTTGTCGGGATTGCGGTCGAGCACCATACGGCCGATCGGGATCGTCGGGTAGTCCTTGTGCGGCCAGACCTTGGTGATGTCGAAGGGGTTGAAGCGGTAGTCGGCCGCGTCCTCGTAAGGCATGATCTGCATCTCCAGGCGCCAGGACGGGTAGTCCCGGCGGGCGATCGCATCCCGCAGGTCACGCCGGTGATAGTCGAGGTCCTCGACGAACATGGCCTTGGCCTCGGCATCGGTCATGTTCTGGATGCCCTGCTCGGTCTTGAAGTGGTACTTCACCCAGAACTTCTCGCCCGCGGCGTTCTCCCACATGTACGTGTCGCTGCTGAAGCCGTGCATGTGCCGCCACGTGCGCGGCGTGCCCCGGTCGCTCATCAGGATCGTCACCTGGTGCGCGGACTCGGGCGAGAGCGTCCAGAAGTCCCACTGCATGTTGTTGCTGCGCAGGCCGCTGTCGGGCAGGCGCTTCTGCGAGTGAATGAAGTCAGGGAACTTCATGGGGTCGCGTACGAAAAAGACGGGCGTGTTGTTGCCGACGAGGTCGTAGTTGCCCTCTTCGGTGTAGAATTTGAGGGCGAAGCCGCGCACGTCGCGGTCGGTGTCCGGGTAGCCCTCCTCGCCGGCCACCGACGAGAAGCGCACCAGCATCGGCGTACGCTTGCCGACCTCGTTGAGGAAGGCGGCCTTGGTCCACTGGCTGACATCGGCGGTCACCTCGAAATAGCCGAAGGCACCGCCGCCCTTGACGTGGTACACCCGATCAGGCACGGGCTCGCGGACGAAGTGGGCCAGCTTCTCGATCAGGTATGCGTCCTGCAGCAGATTGGGGCCGCCTGGGCCGAGCGTGAGCGAATGCTCATCGCTGGACACAGGAATTCCGGCGTCCGTGGTCGTGTTCCGCTCATGGTCCCTCATTCTTCTCACCTGTTCTTCCTCGAAGATCGGGCGTATCCGCTTCGGTTCGAAACGAACCAGTCATGCAATTCTTATCGAGCAGAATTCCAGGATGGATGGGAACAACCAGCCGGCCCACTCCATGCGGATTTCACCCTGAAGTGCGGCCCCAGAGCCACCGTTGCGGTGGACCTGATCAACGTGCTCGAATAACAAGGACATCTGCAGGGCGCCGCTGCCGCGCCGGCGGTTTTCGTCCGGTGTGCCGGCCCGCCGACAACCTGGGTACGCCGGCGGTTGGCGTGCTCCCAGAGGCCATGGCCCTGGCCGGCCAGGGCCGTCGACCCACTTGGGCCGAGGCGACACGGGCACGACTCATATCGCGTCGGTTCCTGCCATCCCCGATCGCGTATTACCCCTGCGCTAGATCATCACACCAGCGGACGACGAGGACTTACCCAGCCAGTAAGGCATGGTCAGGATACGAGGGGCCAGTTCAGGCCAGGGCGGTATCCCGGCTCTCCAAGGCGCGTGAAAATGATCACAGCTGGATGCGCCACGCCTGGGCAAAGAGACCTTATGCTCGCCGCCATTCTGTTCCTTCACACTCCCCAGCCATGGTGAGGCAACTTCCGCATTGTCGCCACCACTGGGGTGCTACAAAGAGGTGTTTCAGAATTGGGTGCCTGGTGTTCTGGCGGGTCGACCAGGATAGTCGCGGGCGGCCAGCCAGATGGTGAGGTCTTTCGCGATAGCGCTGCGGTCGGACCGGGCCGTGAGCTGATGTTCTCGCCGGAGTATGTCACGGCATTCGACGTCATATGCGTCGTCATCGCGCAGTGCCACTGCGGCATACAATGCCGGATTATCGTCGTCCAGGGGGCCTCTTCGCGTTCGGGAGCACGATGGTGGATGATCAGCGGTTCGCCGCGATCGCGCGTGAGGTCAGCGCGAGCCGGTTAGCAGGGGTCGAGCGGATCGGCGCGGCTCGCGAAGGGTTCGAGTCGGCGCTGCGGGAGATGGCCGCCCGGGTCGAGCCGCGCGGTGACCACGGGCTGATCCACGGGGAGCTCGGGCCCGATCACGTGCTGGTGGACGAGCGGGACACTCCTGTGCTCATCGATATCGAAGGGACGATGTTCTTCGACGTCGAGTGGGAGCACGTCTCTTGCGGATCCGGTTCGGCGAGCATTATGAGCGGCTGCGGGTGGATGGGCTCGACGAGCGACGGATGAAGCTGTATGAGCTCGCCCAGCATTTGTCGCTCGTCGCGGGGCCGCTCCGGCTGCTCGACGGGGATTTCCCCGACCGTGAGTTCATGCTGGGGATCGCCAGGCACCACACCGAGGAGGCGCTCGGGTTCCTCGCGAAGTACTGAGCCGTTTACCTCCGCCAGAGAGTCGGGTAGAACTCTTAGGAAGGTTTCCTATAAGTAAGAGGTGAGGCCAGTGCGCTTATGGCCCGCCCTGGCCGCCCTCCTGCTGATCACCGCCTGCGGCCCGGCCACGTCCCAGGACGTCCCGGTCAACGCCGAGGACGTGATGTTCGTGCAGATGATGGTGCCGCATCACCGGCAGGGCATCGAGATCGCCAAGGTGGGCGCCGCCCGTGCCACCACGCCGGAGTTCAAGACGCTGACCGCGGCCATCGCGAATACGCAGCAGGACGAGGTCGAGATGATGCTGCGCTGGCTGCACTCCTGGGACCAGCCGCTCACGCCCGCGGCCGGCGCGCACGACCACCATGGCGGCATGCCCCAGACCGACGTCAAACGCGTCCAGGCGCTGAAGAAGTCGAAGAACTTCGAGTACGACCTGCTCAACCTGCTCATCGCGCATCAGGGCGACGCCGTGCGGATGGCCGCCGCCGAGGTGGCGGGCGGGGCGAACCCGGCCGTTCAGAAGTGGGCCGGGCAGGTGCAGGACTCGCGCAAGGGGCAGATCGCGATCATGACGGACCTGCTGAAGCGGTGACGAAGGCCCGCAGCGCCCGCTCGTAGCGGGCCGCCGCACGCTTCATGGCGAAATCATAGACGCCAAAGCCAGAAAGTGATTAGATCACTTGATATGTCCGAGGTAACGCGGCCGACACTGTCCGACGCTCTGACCGAGCGCATGCTGGAGCTCATCCGTACGGGCGGGCACCGGCCGGGCGACCGGCTGCCCTCGACCAGGGAGCTCTCTCAGCGCTTCGCCGTCACCACCCCGACGCTACGCGAAGCGCTACGCAGACTCGAGGCCACCGGGGCCATCGAAATGCGGCACGGCTCCGGCATCTACGTCGGGGCCGACATCGAGCGGATGGTCCTGCCCAACCCCAACATGCGCGAGATGCACGCCACCCAGCTCCTGGAGCTGCTCGGCGCGCGCATCGTGATCGAGCCGCCGCTGGCCGCGATGGCCGCCGAGCACGCGGACCCCGAGGCGCTGGCGGCGCTCAAGCGGGTGCTCGACGAGGCGGGCAGGCACCTGCGAGGCGACGACGCCCTCCTGCACGACGCCAACATGTCCTTCCACCGGGCGACGGCCCGGCTGGCGGGCAACAGCGTGCTGCACGAGGTCGTCGACTCGCTGCTCACTGTCCACGGCCCCGAGCAGCAGGAGATCCTGCAGATCTTCGACGACCGGCGCCGCGACTACGAGGAGCACCTGGCGATCTTGGAGGCCATCGAAGCACGCGACGCGGCGCAGGCCGAGGAGCGCATGCGGGCCCACCTGGTGGACGTGAAGACGGTTATAGAGCACAGGTTGCAATCCCCCTGATGAAACAAGGAGGCCGGTCCATGTTCCGGTCACGTGTGGTCACGCTCGGCGTGGCAGCGCTCGTCCTGACCGCCTGTGGTGGAAACGGCGCGCAGACGCAGAAGAAGACCGAGCTGACCCTGTACAACGACAAGGGCGCCTGGACGAAGTACTTCGACGAGATGGGCGCTCTGTCCAAGCAGAGCATCGGCCTGGGCATGAAGCCGACGGGATACACGGACTCGGCGCAGTACCAGGCGTTCATCAAGGCGTCGTTCCGCACGAACGTCAAGCCTGACCTGTTCACCTGGCAGACCGGGGGGATGCTGGAGGAGATCGTCAAGCAGAAGCAGGTGGCCGACACCACGGACATCTGGCAGCAGGCGATCCAGGCGGGCGACCTGTCGAAGGACCTGCAGCCCTACTACACGATCGGCGGCAAGCAGTACTGCGTGCCGATGAACGTCGCGTACTGGGGCATGTTCTTCAACAAGAAGATCTTCGACAAGTACGGCCTCGAGGCGCCGAAGACGTGGGACGACCTCGTCAAGGTGGCCGACACGCTGAAGAAGAACGGCGTCAAGGCCTTCTACCACACCAGCGTGCTGTTCTCCTTCGTCTGGTTCGAGCAGCTCATGGCCGGCACCGACCCCGACCTGTACGACCGCCTGTCCACTGGCAAGGCGAAATACACCGACCCGGGCGTGGTCCAGGTGATGGAGAAGTGGAAGTCGCTCATTGACGCCGGATATTTCATCAATCCGGGTGACAAGACGGATCCTGGCGACGTGCTGAAGAACGGTAAGGCCGCGATGGTCTCCTTCGGCACCTGGTTCAACACCAGCATGACCCAGCGCAACCTGAAGCCCGGCGAGGACTACGACTTCTTCGTCATCCCCAACGTCAACCCCTCGCTGCCCAAGACCTCGATGATCTTCGAGAGCGGCCCGCTCTGCTCGCTGACCAAGGCGGCCGACCCGGAGGCCAACCAGAAGTACCTCAAGTGGTGGACCACGTCGGAGGCGCAGGAGAAGTGGGCGACCAGCAGGGGCGACGTGAGCGCCAACCCCAAGGTGAGCATCGCGGACAAGGCGCTCGGCACCGTCACGAAGGACGCGGGCAGCGGCCAGTACCGCCTGGTCAACCGGTACTTCGAGGCCACACCGCCGCCGATCCTGACGGCCGCCCTCGACGGTTTCAGCAAGTTCGTGACGGAGCCGTCCAGCTACAAGGAGGTTCTGGACACCATCCAGAAGGCCGCCGATGAGTACTGGAGCACGCATCAGTGAGCGTGAGGCCATGAACACGCGTGCTCCCATGCTCGGCCGCTTCCGATCCGGATACGTGGCGCCCGCGGTGCTCCTGGTCGCGGGCCTGCTCTACGCGCCGTTCCTGTGGACGGCCTACCTCAGCTTCACCCGCTACGACGGCCTGGAGCCGGCGCAGTGGATCGGCTGGCACAACTTCGGCAAGCTGTTCGAGGACCCGGCCCTGCTCACCTCGATCCGCAACACGCTGCTCTGGGTCGTCGGGACCATGGTGCTGCCCGTCGGGCTCGGCCTGCTGGTGGCGGTGCTGTCGTACGACATCAAGGGCGGCATCTGGTTCCGGGTGCCGTTCCTGCTGCCGTACGCGCTGAGCGGCGCGGGCCTGGCCATGGTGTGGAGCCCGATCCTGTCGCACGGCGGGATCGCCAACATGCTGCTCGGCGTGGACACCGCGTTCCTGCAGGACGCGCCGGTCAACACGTTCGCGATGCTGCTGGTCTGGACGTGGCAGCAGCTCGGCGTCAACATGCTGCTCTTCGTGGTGGGGCTGCAGTCCATCCCGAAGGAGCCGATCGAGGCCGCACGGCTCGACGGGGCCGGGGGCTGGCAGCTGTTCAGGCTCGTCATCTGGCCGCTCATGAGGCCGCTGACGGCGGTCGTGGTCGGGCTCGCGCTGGTGGCCAGCCTGAAGACGTTCGACATCGTGTGGGTGCTGACGCAGGGCGGCCCGGGGCGCAACTCGGAGACGCTGGCGGTGACCATGTACAAGGAGACGTTCGTGGCCAGCGACTACGGCTACGGCTCGGCCGTGGCGGTGATGCTGACCGTCGTCACCGGGCTGGCGTCCTACCTCTACCTCAAGCGGCAGGTGGCCTCATGATCAGGCGTGCCGTTCTCGTCGTGCTCGGGTTGCTCTGGCTCGGGCCGACGTACCTGCTGTTCGTGAACGCCTCACGCCCGGCCAGCTCGTACGATCCGGGCCGTGCGTGGGTGCCCTCGCTTGACTTCTCGCTGTTCGAGAACTTCGGGCGGGCCCTGGAGAGCGCCAACCTGACGCAGAGCCTGGCCAGCACCGCGCTGTACGCCATCGTCTCGCCCCTGCTCGGGGTGCTCATCGGGGCGCTGGCCGGGTACACGATCGTGGTGCTCCGGCTCCGCCACGGCTTCTTCTGGTTCATCCTGATCTTCGGCGGCACGGTCTTCCCCTCACAGATGCTGCTCGTGCCGCTGTTCGTGGGCTACAGCGATGCCAGCCTGTACGACAGCCGCCTCGGCATGATCCTCATCTACACGGCGATCAGCGTGCCGCTGGCCGCTTTCGTGCTGCGTAACTTTTACACCGGCGTAGCATTCTCGATCTTCGAGGCGGCCAGGATGGACGGCGCCTCGACCTGGCGCATCTTCTGGGGTATCTACCTGCCGATCTCGCTCAGCGCGCTGACGGCGGTGTTCATCCTGGAGTTCACCTTCGTCTGGAACGACCTCATCTTCGGCCTGACCCTGACCCAGACCGAGGACGTACGGCCGGTGATGACCGCCATCGCCGGCCTGATGACCGACGTTTACGCCGGGACCCCGGTGCCCGTCGGGCTGGCCGCGGGGCTCGTGGTCTCGCTGCCGACCGTCGTGCTGTTCCTCGCCACCCAGCGCCTCTTCGCCAGGGGCCTGTCTCTAGGGAGTGTTTGATGACGAGCCGGTTGCTCCAGCGGAGCCTGGGCAGTCCCGACTACGACGGGATCAGGCAGGCGCTGCGCGACGACACCTCGACACCGGTGATCAGCGTGCGCGGGCTGGAGGTGCGGGTCGCGGTGCTGCCGCTGTTCACCCACGACGGCCGCCAGGCGGTCAGGGTGTCCAGCACCGAGCCGCTGACCCACGTGCTGGTGGGCGTGGACAGCGCGTCGGGCAGCGACGTGACGCTGCTGGTGCCCGAGGTGCAGGCGCCGCGCGTGCTCACGCTGGAGTGCCGCGACGACGCCGGGGTGGTCGGCTCCGCGCAGGTCACGGTGACCCCGCAGCGCAAGTGGAGCGTGTTCGTCGTGCACCACTCGCACCTGGACATCGGCTACACCGACCCGCAGGGCACCGTGCTCCGCCACCACCTCGACTACCTGGACGCGGCGCTGCGGCTGGCCGAGGAGACCGCGTCCTGGCCGGACGACGCCAAGTTCCGGTGGACGGTCGAATCGTCGATGCCCGCGCTGAAGTGGCTCGACGCGCGGCCCGCCGACATGGTGGCGTCCTTCGCGGAAAAGGCCCGCGAAGGGGTGATCGAGGTGACCGCGCTGCCGTTCCAGCTCCACACGGAGGCGTGCTCGGCCGAGGAGCTGTACCGCCAGCTCCGCTTCACCGGCCGGCTCAAGGAGCGGTACGGCTTCGCCACCAAGTCCGCCATGCACACCGACGTGCCCGGCGCGGTCGTCGGCCTGGTGGACGCGCTCAACGCGTCCGGCGTGCGTTACCTGGCCGCGGCGCACAACTGGGCGGGGCGGTCGGTGCCCTACCTGCATGGCGGCGACAAGCTGACCAGGCCGTTCCGCTGGCGGGCGCCGAGCGGGAACGAGGTCATCGTCTGGTTCACCGACACGCCACACGGCATGGCGTACATGGAGGGCAACACGGTCGGCCTGACCGACTCCTACGAGCTGGCCGACGACCTGCTGCCGCGTTACCTGTCCGCCCTGGCCACGCGGGGGTACCCGTACGGTCCTGGGACGTTCGGGTGGCAGGGGCCCGACGCGCCCAAGGAGCCGTACGAGCTGGATGTGCTGCACCTGCGGGTGCAGGGCGCGCACGCCGACAACGCGGGGCCCTCGATCGTGCCCGCCTCGATCGCGCGCCGGTGGAACGAGGAGTGGGCCTACCCGCGCCTGCGCTCGGCCGTCAACAGCGACTTCTTCGAGCATGTCGAGGAGCGCTACCACGACCGGCTGGCCGTGCACGAGGGCGACTGGACCGACTGGTGGGCGGACGGGCTCGGCTCGGGCGCGCGCCCGCTCGGCTACGTACGCAGGGCGCAGTCCGCGCTGCGGGTCGCCGAGACCCTGCACACGATCGCGGGCGTGGACGCCACAGAGCAGATCGACGCGGCCTACGACAAGGTGGCCCTGTTCAACGAGCACACGTGGGGCGCGGCCAACCCGTGGGAGGACGCCGAGGAGGCGGGCGACTCGGGCGGCCTGCAGTGGACGCGCAAGTCGTCCGGCGCCTACGACGCCCAGGACGACGCGGCCGACCTGCTGCACGCCGCGACCCGCAGGTTCGCCGCCGCGCTGTCCGAGGCGGGCGCCGAGGGCGGCGCGCTGGCCTCGTTCGCCGTCTTCAACCCGGGCACATGGGGGAGGACCGACGTCGTCCGTGCCTTCCTGCCAAGGGACGTGGTGGGCATCGACGTGCCGATCGCGCTGGTGGACTCGCGGTCCGGGGAGACGCTCGCGCACCACGAGGAGTTCGTGCACCCGGAGGACTGGCCGACCCGGCCGATCGGGCGGCACGTCCAGGCGGTCGTCCCCGATGTTCCCGGCTTCGGCTACACGCGCATCGACGTCGTGCCGGGGGAGACCCAGGCCCCCGAGCCGGTCGAGCTCGACCTGAGCGGGTTGATCGAGAACGAGTTCTACCGCGTGGCCTACGACGTACGCGAGGGCTACATCAGCTCGATCTTCGACAAGCGGGCGGGCCGCGAGCTGGTCAACGGCGACGCGGCGGCCGGCTTCGGCCAGTACGTCTACGACCAGTACGCCACCGCCCCACATTTCAACCATTTGTCAGGACATGTTGGGGCGCACGACCGCACGCTCCTGGGCGACCGGGCCATCGGCAAGGGCGCCACCATCACCAAGGCCCAGCGCACGGCCGTCGGCGAGAAGCTGGTCGTGGAGCTGCACGGCAAGGGCGTGGACTGGATCCGCACGACCATCGAGCTGCACAACGGCGTGCCCAGGCTGGACCTGACCTACCAGCTCGCCAAGCAGGGCACTCCGGCCAAGGAGGCGGTGTTCCTGGCCTTCCCGTTCGCCGCGGGCCCGGCCACCGCCTGGGAGCTCACCGGCGGCGTCGGCGGCCCCGACGTGCCGCGCGTGCCGGGCTCGGCCGAGTACATGCTGCCGATCAGGCACTGGATCGCGTTCGAGGACCCCGAGCTGACCGTCGCCTGGGCAACGCTGGAGGCGCCGCTGGTGCAGCTCGGCACCATCCACATGCCGTACGCGCCGTTCCCGCCCACCCTCGACCAGGAGGACGGCACGGTCTATTCGTGGGCGCTCAACAACATCTGGGACACCAACTTCCCTGCCCAGCAGCAGGGCGAGACCACGTTCCGCTACGCGGTCACCTCAGCGGCCGGCGCCGACGGCCGCAGGATCGGCGCGGCGGCGGCCTCTGGACTGACCGAGCCGTTCGTCGGCGCGTTGATCAGCGACAGCCCCAAGGTCACCGAGACGTACGTGTCGGTCGACCACCCCGACGTGCTGATCACGTCGATCGGGCGGTCCGGGGACGAGCGCGTGGTGCGGCTGCAGTCGCTGGCGGCCGAGCCGGTCGAGGTGGCGGTCCGCCTGCCCGGACTGCGCTCGGCCCGCGGGCTCGACGTGGTGGACGAGACGGTCAAGGTACGGCTGCCCGCCTGCGGGGTGGCCGCGATTTGGGGGACGTGTTCGTGAAGATCGTTGATATCAGGGCCACGACGGTCGCGGTCCCGCTGGAGGCGCCGCTGCGGCACAGCAACGGCGCGCACTGGGGCAGGTTCGTCCGCACGATCGTCGAGGTCGAGGCCGACAACGGGCTGGTCGGCCTGGGCGAGATGGGTGGAGGGGGAGAAAGCGCCGAGGCGGCGTTCCGTGCGCTGATGCCGTACCTGAAGGATCATGATCCCTTTCAGCTCGAGGCACTGCGCTTCAAGATCGCCAACCCGACGGCCTCGCTCTACAACAACAGGACGCAGCTCCTCGCCGCCATCGAGTTCGCCTGCATCGACCTCATCGGGCAGCACCTGAACGTGCCCGCCTGCGACCTGCTCGGCGGGCGGGTCCGCGACGCCGTGCCGTTCGCCTCGTACCTGTTCTTCAGGTACGCGGCCGAGGGGTATGACGAGATCCGCACGCCCGAGCAGCTCGTCGAGCACACCGGGCAGCTCAAGGCGGCGCACGGGTTCACCGTGCACAAGCTCAAGGGCGGCGTGTTCCCGCCGGACTTCGAGCTGGAGTGCTACCGGGCGCTGGCCGATGCCTTCCCTGACGACCGGCTCAGATACGACCCGAACGCCGTGCTGTCGGTGGCCGAGGGGCTGCGCTTCGGCCGGGCCATCGAAGGGCTGAACAACGACTACCTGGAGGACCCGGTCTGGGGCCTGGAAGGGCTCAGGACCGTCCGCGAGCAGGTCAGAGTGCCGCTGGCGACCAACACCGTCGTGGTCAACTTCGAGCAGCTCGCCTCGAACGTCCTGCGCAGGGCCGCCGACGTGGTGCTGCTGGACACGACGTTCTGGGGCGGCATCAGGCCGTGCGTGAAGGCGGCGGGCGTGTGCGAGACGTTCCAGCTCGGGGTGGCCGTGCACTCGTCCGGGGAGCTGGGCATCCAGCTGGCGACCATGCTGCATCTCGGCGCGGTGCTGCCGAACCTCACCTACGCCGCCGACGCGCACTACCACCAGCTCAGGGACGACGTGATCGAGGGCGGGAAGATGGCGTACTCGGAGGGCGCCATCGCCGTGCCATCGGGGCCCGGGCTGGGGGTGCGGCTGGATCCGGAGAAGGTCGCCCGCTACGCCGAGTTCTATCGGGAGACGGGCGGCTATCCGTACGACCGGGACCCCGGGCGGCCCGGCTGGTACGCCACCGTGCCGAACGAGCGGTTCGCCGACCCCACCGTTCCCTCGAGATAGCTCCATAATTGGGCGATATGTCTGAAGCAACACAGCCGGCACCCCCGGCCGACAACCTCGTCACCACCTCGCACACCCTGCCGTCTGGGCAGGCGTACACCGCCACCACCGGCACCATGGTGCTGCGCGAGGAGGTGATCACCGACGGCAAGTTCGAGGGCCTGCGCCCGAAGGCCGAGATGTTCGTCACCTCGTACACGCTCGACGGGGCCGACCCGCTGAGCCGGCCGGTCACGTTCGCGTTCAACGGTGGCCCCGGCTCCTCGAGCGTGTGGCTGCACCTGGGCGTGCTCGGGCCGCGCCGGGTCGTGATGGGGGACGCGGGATCGCTCCTGCCTCCCCCTTACGGCCTGGTCGACAACGAGGAGAGCCTGCTGGGCGTGAGCGACCTGGTCTTCATCGACCCGGTCTCGACCGGCTACTCGCGGGCGGCCGAAGGTGAGAAGGCGGAGCCGTACCACGGCTTCACCGGCGACATCGAGTCGGTCGGGGAGATCATCCGGCTGTGGACCACCAGGAACGGGCGGTGGATGTCGCCGAAGTTCCTGGCGGGGGAGTCGTACGGGACGGTCAGGGCGGCCGGGCTGGCCGATCACCTGCAGTCGCGGTACGGCATGTACCTCAACGGCGTGATGTTGATCTCCTCGGTGCTCGACTACATCACCGGCGATTTCAACCAGGGCAACGACCTGTCCTACGCCCTCTATCTGCCGACTTATGCCGCTATTGCGCACTATCACGGGCTGCACAGAGACCGGCCGCTGGACGACGTGCTGCGCGAGGCCGAGGCGTTCGCCGAGCGCGACTACCTGTGGGCACTGGCGCGCGGCAGCCGCCTCGGCAACGAGGAGCGCGCGGCCGCGGTCTCCACGATCGCCGCGCTGACGGGGCTGAGCGAGGACTACGTCGACCGTGTGGACCTGCGGATCGAGCACATCCGGTTCTTCACCGAGGTGCTGCGCTCGCGCCGTCAGGTCGTTGGGCGGCTCGACGGGCGGTTCACCGGTTGGGACCCCGACTCGGGGCGCGAGCACTTCACCGCCGACCCCAGCATGAACGCGATCATGGGCCCCTACAGCGCCGCGCTCAACCACTACCTCCGCACCGAGCTCGGCTACGCCAACGACCTGCTGTACGAGGTGCTCACCTCGCGGGTTCAGCCGTGGTCGTTCAAGGAGTTCGAGGGCGCCCACGTCGCGGTGGTCGACAAGCTGGCCGCGGCCATGCGGGCCAACCCGCACCTGCGGGTGCATGTGGCCTGCGGCTACCACGACGGCGCGACGCCGTACTACGCCGCCGAGCACGCCTTCGCCCACCTGCCCGTGCCCGCGGAGCTGGCCGCGAACGTGGAGTTCAGGTACTACGAGGCAGGCCACATGATGTACGTCCACGAGCCGAGCAGGCTGCGCCAGTCAGCGGACCTGGCCGCGTTCGTCCTCGGCCAGCAGGCCTGACGCGCGGGCCAGGCGCTGCTTGAGGTTGGCGCGGAGCGCGGCGAAACGCTCGGGGTTGTCCCGGATGAGCGTCCGCTGGAGCTCCGCGTCAGCCGCGAACCAGGCGGCGATCAGGCCCGAGGACCACTTGCAGGTCGTGTCCGCGAACGCGACCTGCTTCTCCTTCTCGCTGATGGCCGGTTTGTCCAGTTTCCAGCGGCTGTCGGCGATGGCGGCCTCGGGAGCCTGGTACGAGTGGCCCGCCTGGCTCATGCACGACTGCCAGCGCTTGACCGCCTCCGTCACGGACGGGTGCTTGGCGGCCTGCTCCAGCGTGAGCGAGTCCTGCAGGGCCAGCCACGGCCAGTCCGCCTTCTGCGCGCCCTTGCCGAGGGTGAGCGTGGCCTTGTCCAGACAGCCGCGGTCGACGGCGGACCCGTACAGGCGGTGGCGGGCCGGCTTGGAGAGCTTGCCCGCCCAGGCACCCGTCATGTCGGGGAAGTGCAGCCGGGCCAGGTGGTAGCCGAAGTTCTTGGCCGCCACGGTGTCGGAGACGCCGTAGCGGCGGGAGTTGCCGGGGTCCACCGCGGCGATGGTTACGGGGTCTTCCTCAGGCAGGTCGATCGTGGTCCCCTTCTTGCGCATGCACCGTACGACGAGTTGGTTGTGGGCGTTGCCCAGGATGGCCCGCTGCTCGGGAGTGGTCTTGTAGGCGTCGAACGGCAGCACCAGCTCTGACACCGAGGAGACGTCTTTCACGGACGCCCGTGGCGCGGGCTCGTGGGCGGCGCAGCCGGCGGCGGAGATCAGCAGCAGCGCGCCCGCGAGGAGTCCGCCGGCTTCCGGCAGCCAGGCCCGGAAACCGGAACTCCAGTGATTGTTCAGCGGCACCAGATGTCCAGCGCGCTGGCTCGGTTGTTGGTGATGGCGTTGTTGACCAGGAAGCCGTCGTTCGAGTCGTGCGTGAAGGTGCTGTGAGCGCCGGTGTAGCCCGGATGCTGCCAGAGGGTGGCGCTGCAGCCGATGCGGTTCCTGATGGAGCTCGTCTCGTTGTCCATGCTGTGCCAGGAGTTGGAGAAGTCCCAGTTCAGCCAGTTGTTGTCGGCGAAGTCAGGGTCGTCCTCGATGAAGTCACGCCAGAGGTCGGCGTGGCCGCGGTTGAAGTCGAAGGCGGCGTACAGGCAGACGCGACCGCCGTAACAGGTCGAGCGGGGGCTCGCCACCGCATCACCGGCGGGGACGACCGCGGTGAAGATCGCGGCCGTGGCGACGAGGCCGGCGGCCTTTCTGGATAGCCTCACAGGTCTCTCCTCGAGCAGTGGGTCGTTTCGAGGTCCCGTGCAGGGCTGCGCGCCCGGAGCCGGGGCGCGTGCCCGGCACGCCGAGGAACACTGGTATCAGCGGTATGACCTGGGAGTTCGTGGCGTTGGCGCAACTCTTGCCAGCTTTGGTGCGCAACAAGGGGATTCCGTGGGCTTCTCGGGAAGCACCGCCCGATCTATTCGGGGAGGGCGGCCGGGTTCTGCGCGAGCAGCCCGCCGTCCACGCGGTGCTCGGCGCCCGTGATGAACGACGAGCGCGGTCCCGCCAGGAACGCCACCATCTCGGCCACCTCCTCGGGTCGGCCCACGCGGCCCAGCGGGTGGGAGCGGCCCCACTGCTGGATCTGCTCCTCCTGCGACAGCTCGCCCCGCCACAGGTCCGCGGCCCAGCGCAGCATCGGAGTGTCCACCGAGCCAGGGCAGACCGCGTTCACCCGGATGCCGTCGGAGGCGTGGTCGAGCGCCATGGCCCTGGTCAGGCCGTTGAGCGCGGCCTTGCTCGCCGTGTACGCGGCCACCTGCGCCTGCGAGGAGAACGCCTGCACCGACGACATGATCACGATCGAGCCGCCGCCGCGGGCCCTGAGCTTGGGGATGGCGGCTTTGCAGGCGAGATAGACGCCCTTGAGGTTGATGTCGAGCACCTCGTCCCAGACGTCCTCAGGAGTGTCCTCGACCGTGCCGTAACGCTGCACGCCCGCGCAGGTGACCACGATGTCGAGCCCGCCGTACTTCGCCACGGCGAGGTCCACCAGGTCGCGCATCTCGCCGGCCTTGCGCACGTCGGCGACCACACCGGTGACGCTCTCGGTGTCGAGCGCCGCGTCCTTGTCGACGCCGCAGAACACCACGGACGCCCCGCCGTCGGCCAGCCGGTCGACCACCGCCCGGCCGATGCCCATCGAACCGCCCGTCACCAGCGCGACCTTGCCACTGAACTCGCTCATGCCAATACCTCCGCGCGCAACCGCAACACCTTCGTCTCGTGCGGGTCCAGGATCAGGGCCGTGCCGTTGGCCACGGCGGCGGCCAGGCCGTCGGTCGGCATGCTGGAGAACGGCTCGAGACCCACCGTGTACGCCCGCCCCCACCAGGGATAATCGGTGGACGCGCCGAGCTCCTGCCACATCCACAGGTACGGCAGGAGAGTCGCGTCCCATTCCACACGCATACCGATATCCCCCGAAATTTCGTACCAACCCTCGTTAAAGCCGGTCAGATAGACGATGTCGCTCGGCGCCCCCCGCTCCTGGACCACGCTCAGATCGGTCTCGCCGCCTTGATCGGCGGGCACTCGCGGCCAGTCCCAGGGGCCGCCTGCCTTCACTCGGCGGCCTTTTGCTGGATTTATCGCGCTTTCGTGAGGTATGACCTTGACGCCGTCCGGCAGCCGGATCGTGGTTCCGGGGCGCAGGAACGGCAGGCCGTACACGATGTGCTGCCCCCACATGGCGTGCAGGGGGATGTCGGCCTCGTTGGTGGCCCGGCCCTCGATCTCCAGCGCCGCCGTCCCCGACCTCAGTCTGAAGACCTTCTCCATCCGGTACGGCAGCCGCCGCGTGCGCACGCTGAGCCGTACCGCGACCTCCTCCTCGGAGTCGGTCACGACCTCGCACTGCCATGGCAGCCCGGAGACCTCCCCATGTTGCGCCAACCGGGCGCCGCGGTACTCGCTCGGCGCGCCCCCGCTGGGGAAGATCTCCTGCCAGCCGCCCTCGTAGTGGTCGACGAACTGGGCGACGTCATCGGTGGCGCCCTGGAGGTGGTCGTGCGGGTTGCGCAGGCCCTGCGGGGAGAGCCAGACGAAGTCCGTGTCGGTGGGCTTGTGCAGGAACTCCACCACGTCGCCGCCCTTGTCCGGCACGACGGTCACGCGCAGCCGCTCGTTCTCCAGCACGACCGCCCGCAGCCCGTCGATCGTGACGTGCCGCAGGCGGGCCGCCCAGTTGCGCCTCACTGGAAAGTCACATCCAGAAATCTCGGCCGGTAGATGGTCACGTCCCGGTAGTGGTCGGTGTTCACGAAGCTGTTGACGTTGTAGGAGATGACGAGGCCGTTGCCGGCCACCTCGGGGTGTGCGTGGGCGTTGTACGTGAAGATGTTCCCGCTGGTCTCGGGGGTCGTGTAGACGTGCTGCTTGGCGGTGAACGGGCCTGCCGGCGAGCACGAGGTGTAGGCCACGATATTCGGGCTGAGCACCTCGGTCGTGTCATGCGTGATCAGGGCATACCCCGATCCGACCCGGGTGACGCTGTACTCGTTCGCCACGCCGCTCATGATCCGCGCCGAGTCGGCCTCGTCCGGCGACCAGGTGCCGTCCGCCTTGAGGAACTCCCACGTGCCCAGCAGGCTCTGCCCCCTGACCCTGGCGACGTGCATGTACTTGGGCGAGCCGAGGTCCTCGACGCCGTACACGTAGGTGTATCCGCCGTCCTTGAGGATCGCGGAGGCCCACGAGATGCCGTGCGCGGACGGCAGGTCGCTCACGCTGATCGGCTCGTTCAGCCGGCCGGCGGCGAACCTGGCCACCACGTTCCGGTGCCAGCGCCAGTCCCAGGCGCCGGTGCCGTACCGCTCGTACTCCTGGTAGGTGACCTCCACGGTCCCGCCGGCCACCGTCGCGTCACCAGCCCAGAACCAGTGGTTCTGGTCGCGCGGGGGCATCACGGCGGTCGGCTTCTCCACGGTGCCGTCGTGGATCGTGGACAGCTTGCCGTCGCGCTCGACGGCGAAGGAGTTGTTGAGGAAGACCGTGTCGCCGCCCTCCCCGACCACGGGCGGACGCGAGCCGTCGGGGTTGACCCGGCCGAGGAAGGTGTCGGAGAAGATCCACAGCTCCTTGCCGCTCGGCAGCTTGACCGAGTAGGTGCCGTCGGCGCCCGTCCAGTCGTCCACCCGGCTGTTGTCGTTGCCGTAGTTGGTGAAGAGGCTGGTCAGCCGGGCGTCGGTCGTGGTTCCCTTGACGGTCGGGGCGCAGGCGGCGGCCGGCGTGGCCTGCTGCTGCTGCTGCGCTACCGACGGGACGGGCCTGGGCGGGGCCGCCCAGGCTTGCTGCGGCACGGCCGTCAGGCCGGCCAACGCGATGGCCAGGGGTGCTAAGGCGGAGCGGAATCGCGTCATCACTGGTCCTTGGGGGAGGGGAGTTCCCTACAGTTCTAGTCATTAGATCACTTACTGTCTAGGGCCCCTCTCACTCTCCGCCGGAACGGATTGTGGGATGCGGCGGTGGCCCTCGGTGCAACTGCACTATGGTGATGACTTCCTGAAATATCCGTAAATGTCCGTAATGGAGGTCACATGCCGGTCACTCGCCGAGATCTGCTCAAGGTCGGTGCCGGAGTCGCCGCTACGGCTCTGGTGGGCACGGAGACGGCGGCGGCCGCCTCCGCCCAGGGGCGGTTCAACCTGGCCGCGCCCGCCAGCTCGCTGATCTGGAAGAAGGCGCTGTACGACGAGACGGTGCTGCAGTCGTTCGCCTTCGACAACGTCCACGGGCACATCTACCTGGCCCAGCTGAAGAACGGCTCGGGGTCGGCGGCGGCCGGAGATCTCTGCGTGACCAAGCTGAGCTTGTCAGGGTCGGTGCTCGGCCACATGTACCTGCTGGGCTTCGGCCACGGCGTGCAGATCGGCGTCGAGCCGTCGGGCGGCTCCGCCTACCTGTGGACGGAGACCGACGCGGCGAGCGACGGCGCGGGGAACGCCTGGGGGAGGCGGCTGGCGAGGTTCAAGTTCGTCAACGGCCGGACGCTCAGGCCGTCGTCCTCGGCGCTCACCAAGTACACCTTGATCTCGGGCGCGACCAGCACCACGTGCGCGATCGACCCGTCCACCAACCGGCTGATCATGCGGTGCCGGGTCGGCGGCCAGGCGCGGTTCGTGGCGTACTCGCTGGCGGCGGTCAAGGCGGGCACGGCCAGGAAGCTGTACGACGTCGCGCAGCCGTCCGGCCTGGGCGTCTTCCAGGGCTACACGGCTTACGGCAACTACCTCTACCTGCTCGACGGCACCGCCTATGGCTCCTCCAATCCCGCGCCGGGCAACACGTACCTCACCTGCGTCGATCTGCGCACGGGCGCCAAGGTCCAGCGCTCGCTCAGCCAGGCGGGCAAGTCCCTGGACTACCGCGAGCCGGAGGGCCTGGCCATCCAGATCGTGTCGGGACGGCCCCGGCTGTGCCTCGGCCTCGCCTCGGGTGCCCCGGGGGCCCGCAAGGCCAGCATCTTCTACAAGAACGCGCTCGTCTGAACCGCCGCCGACCCTGATCCGCGGAAAATGTGATGACCGCGCCGGAAGGCGGCGGTTAACCTGCCGGGATGGGCCACGTCGAAGTAGGACATCTCACGTACGTGCTGCCCGACGGGCGGCCCCTGCTCAACGACGTGTCCTTCAGGATCGGTGAAGGCGTCAAGGCGGCGCTCGTCGGGCCCAACGGCGCCGGCAAGACCACGCTCATGCGGCTGATCGCCGGTGACATCCAGCCGGTCGACGGCAGCGTGGCCAGCTCCGGCGGGCTGGGCGTGATGCGGCAGTTCATCGGCAGCGTGCGCGACGGTAGCAGCGTGCGCAACCTGCTGCTCGGCGTCGCCCCGCCCGCCGTGCGCAAGGCGGCCGAGCGGCTCGACGAGGCCGAGCTGGCCATGATGGAGCGCGACGACGAGAAGACGCAGATGCGCTACGCGCAGGCGATCAGCGACTACACCGACGCGGGCGGCTACGACATCGAGGTGTTGTGGGACACCTGCACGGTGGCCGCGCTCGGCGTCGCGTACGAAAGAGTGAAATATCGGGACGTGGCCACGTTGTCCGGTGGCGAGCAGAAGCGGCTCGTCCTGGAGGCGCTGCTGCGCGGCCCTGACCAGACGCTGCTCCTGGACGAGCCCGACAACTACCTCGACGTACCCGGCAAGGAGTGGCTGGAGCAGCAGCTCAGGGAGACGCCCAAGACCGTGCTGCTGGTCAGCCACGACCGCCAGCTCCTGGCGAACGCGGCCGACCGCATCGTGACCGTCGAGTCCGGCAACATCTGGATCCACGGCGGCGGGTTCGCCACGTACGCGGAGGCCCGCAAGGCCCGTAATGAGCGCCTCGACGAGCTGCGCAGGCGCTGGGACGAGGAGCACGCCAAGCTCAAGGCCCTGGTCAACATGCTCAAGAACAAAGCCAGGTACAACGACGGCATGGCCGCCGCCTACCACGCCGCCCAGACGCGGCTACGCAAGTTCGTGGAGGCCGGGCCGCCCGAGGTGGCCCCGAACGACCAGAACATCAAGATGCGCCTCAGAGGCGGCCGCACCGGCAAGCGCGCGGTCATCTGCGAGGGTCTGGAGCTCACCGGGCTCATGCGCCCGTTCGACCTCGAGGTCTGGTACGGCGAACGCGTCGCGGTCCTCGGCTCCAACGGCTCGGGCAAGTCCCACTTCCTGCGCCTGCTGGCCGACGAGCCGGTCGCCCACGACGGCGTGGCCAGGCTGGGCGCCCGCGTGGTCCCCGGCCACTTCGCCCAGACTCACGCCAGGCCCGACCTGCTCGGCCGCACCCCGGTCGAGATCGTCATGACCGAGCACGCCAAGCTGAAGAACGAGGCCATGAAGACGCTGGCCCGCTACGAGCTGGCGGGGCGCACCGCCGAGCAGCGGTTCGACTCGCTCTCGGGCGGGCAGCAGGCGCGGCTGCAGATCCTGCTGCTCGAGCTGTCCGGGGCCACGCTGCTGCTGCTCGACGAGCCGACCGACAACCTCGACCTGGCCAGCGCCGAGGCGTTGCAGGCGGGGCTGGACGCGTTCGACGGCACGGTCATGGCGGTCACCCACGACCGCTGGTTCGCCGCCGACTTCGACCGCTACCTGGTCTTCGGCTCCGACGGCGCGGTCTACGAGTCGCCGGACCCGGTCTGGGACGAGGCCAGGGTCGCCCGCCCCCGTTAAAGAGTTGGTACGCCTGGCGCGTGTCACCTGCCATCCGTGCCCATGCACGGGTTATCACGGCAAAGTGATCCCGCGTAGCCGAACCGTCAGCCTGCTCGCACTCGGGGCACTCGGGGCGATCTGCCTCGCCGGGTGCTCCAGCGAGAAACGGCCAGTACAAGAGCTCAAGCCCCTCGCTCTCAAGGAGCAGGTCTCGAATATCGTCAAATCCGCCGACGGGTACGCCGTCAGCTGGGCAGGCGTGCTCAGTAACGCCAACCCATGGCACTTCGGCGAACACGTGGTGGCCACGATCGTCGGGCAAGACGCCAAGGGCACCGAGGTGGTCAGGATGGACCAGCCGCTCGACGCCGTGCCGCCGGGCGGGTCGCTGGCCTTCACCGGCCAGGCCACGTCGTCGGAGAAGCCGGCGAAGGTGACGATCCAGTACCGTCCCGCGCGCTGGCGGCTGGCGGCCCGAATTCCCTCGGCATTCCAGAGCTTTCCCATCACCCGGAGCCAGACTTTGCGCCAGAAGGACGGCTCATACCTCATTACTGGATATGTCGGTAATCCTTATCAAATGTCGGCCAGCAGCCTGGTCGTGAATGCGTTGCTGCGCGACAAAGCGGGCAAACTCCTCGGCGGTGGCAGCACGTTCGTGGACGACGTGAAAGCGGGCAGTCCGCCGCGATTCATTCTCACCGTGTCGGGGCTGCCCGAGGGAGCAGTTGTGGCGACGACCGACATCGCGGCCAGGACCTGGGGGTCCACCGGCCGTCCCTACGAGGATCTGGCGCTCGCCGGCGCCGTGCCGGTCCACACGGTGAAGCCCGTGACCGAGCCGTTCGCGGTGGACCGGAGCACGCAGGTCGTCTCAGAACATAAGCAATAATTCTGCCCAAATTCAAAGGCGCTGCCATGCCGTAGGCTGAAACCGGTAGAACTACTAGTTACCAATCAATTACCTTCGGTCATATGAATGACCGCGTCCTGGTCGAAGCACTCCGCGCCCGTGACCCAGGCGCGCTTTCCGCGCTCTATGACACGTACGCGGAGAGCATCTACTGCTACTGCTGGTCCTTGCTGCGGAGCGCCGACAGCGCCCAGGTGGCGCTCCGCGACACGCTGATCGCCGCCGAGGCGCACGCGGGCGCGCTGGCCGACCCCGATCTACTGCGCGCCTGGCTGTACGCGCTGGCCCGCGCGGAGTGCCTGCGCCGCAGGGCCGCCGCGCCGCCGGGCGCCGCCGAGGCACTGGCCGAGGCGCCGCCCCTGGACGACCCGGCCGACGCCGACCTGCGGATCATGGCCTGGAACGCCGTCCAGAGCCTGCCCGTCGCCGACCGCGAGGTCCTGGAGCTCGCGTACCGGCACTCGCTACCCGCGTCAGAGATGGCGCTGGTGCTCGGGACGCGGCAGTTGGAGCCGCTTCTGGAGGAGGCCCGCGAGCGCCTGCACGACGCGATCACCGCGGAGGTCCTCGCCAGGAAGGGCCCGTACGACTGCCCGCGGCGGGCCGCGATGCTGGCCGGGTTCTCCGGCGAGCTGACCCAGGAGATGCGCGAGCGCCTGGTCAGGCACCTGCCGCGGTGCGAGATCTGCGCGCCGCACCGCCACCGGGAGGTGTCGGCCGCCAAGGTCTTCGAGTTGCTGCCCGCGGAGGCGCTGCCCGACTCGCTCCGCGTCCGGGTGATGAGCTGTTTCATCGACCCGGAGCTGCTGCCCTACCGCCGTTACGTCGCCAGGCGTACGGCGGCCCTCGGCGCCGCCGGATTTCCCGTCTCCGCGGAGAACGCCGCTCAGAGGTGGCCTAAGGCGGTGGCGGGCGCGCTGGCGGCGGTCGCGACCGTGGTGGCGATAGTGGTGATCTTCCAGCAGCTCGGCGGGGGGAGCGGCGGCGGGGTGTCCGGTGTGGCGACGGCCGCGTTTCCCGCGACGGGCCAGCCGCCCGGTATCCAGCTGCCCTGGCATTCCGAGTCAGGGAAGGTTCCGGTCACCGGGGAGCCCGTCCTGGACAGCAGATCCACTCAGCCGATCGTCGTGACCGGCGCTCCGATGCTCGTGCCGTCCGTCATACCGGCCCACGACGCGGCTCGCTCGACGTCGGCCCGTGGTGCGCCCTCGTTCTCCGGGCCGCCCCAGCCCAATGAGGAGCCGCCTGCCTCGCACGTCCCGCCTCCGACGTACGTCACCCCTCCGACGCATAGCCCGCCGACCGGCGCGCCGCCGCCCGAGCACTCGCCGCCGTCCACGCCTCGCACTCGCACTCCCTGCCCCACGCCGACCCGCACGCCCACCGAGACGCAGCCTCCCCCCACGACGCCGACCGCGACGCCGACCGCGACGACGCCCACGCAGACGGCCACCCCCACCGAAGCGCCCTCGCCCACCGTGAGCGGCTGACCTCCCGGCCCCCTGCACAGCGGTACTCCGCAACACACCGACGCGATCCCACGGTCCTTTGTGGCGAGGACGAGCGTGCGCCGACTACGTTACGTAAGCGGCTCGGCGGGAAACGTGTGCATAGAGTAGCCGTGTGTTTCCAGGGGGACTAATGCGTGCATTTCGGGCGGGGCTGCTCGCGTGCTGCCTCATAGTCGCGCTGTGCCCGCCCGCGGAGGCCGACCCCGCCCCCTCCTCGCGGGAGGTGAAACGGGCTCGCCAAGCCGCACGTGACCGTTCGAAAGAACTGGGGGCGGCCACCGCCGAGCTGGCCACGGCGCAGTCGCAGCTGGACGATCTGGCGGCCGAGGTGGAGCGGCTGGTCGAGGCGTACAACGGCGAGCTGGTCCGGCTCCAGCAGGCCGAGCAGTCATACGGGCAGGCCCAGGCACGCCTGGCGGGGGCGGACACGGAGGTCGAGCGGGCGAGGCAGGACGTCGCGCTGCTGGCCGCGGAGAGCTACGGCGGGCTGAGCCCGATGGCGCCGATCATCGGCATGATCGTCGACCGGGGCGACAGGGACGGAGTCCTGCACAGGGCAGGGGTGCTCACGCAGCTCTGGGGCGAGCGGGCGGCGATACTCGGCAGGATGAGCGACGCCCAGGAGGTGGCCGCCATCCTGCGTACCGAGGCCGCGAACGCCTTCGCCGCCCAGCAGGCCGCCTCCGAGCGCGCCGAAGAGGCCAAGAGCGCCGCCGAGGAAGCCGTGGCCAGGCAGCGGCAGGACACGAGGGAGCTCAGAGCGCGTACGGCGGTCCTTCGCCACCAGGTGGACAAGGCGCGCAGCCACGCGCAACTGCTGGCCAGGCAGCGGGCCGCGTCGCTGTCAGGGCTGGTCGCGGGGGGCTCGGCCTTGGGCGACGTGGCGGCCAACTGGGCGCTGACCCAGCTCGGCAAGCCGTACGTGTGGGCGGCCGCCGGCCCGGACACCTACGACTGCTCGGGGCTGACGATGCGGGCCTGGGAGAAGGCGGGCAAACAGCTGGACCACTGGACGGGCACCCAGTGGACGTCGGGTGAGCACGTGCCGCTGGACCAGCTGAAACGAGGCGACCTGCTCTTCTTCGGCCATGTCAAAGACGATCCGAGCACCATCCACCACGTCGGGATCTACGTAGGCGACGGTCAGATGGTGCACGCCCCGCAGACCGGCGATGTCGTGCGGGTCGCCTCGATCTGGCGCGGGGACCTGGTGGGCGCCACCAGGCCCCGCTGAAGGGGACGGTCAGTGATGGCCCGAGTCCTTGGCCCGGCGGAAAGAGCGCTCGATCTCGGCCTCGGCCTCGATGCGGCCCACCCAGTTGGCGCCCTCGACGGACTTGCCCGGCTCCAGGTCCTTGTAGACCTCGAAGAAGTGCTGGATCTCCAGCCGGTCGAACTCCGACACGTGATGGATGTCCTGGATGTGATGCATCCGCGGGTCGGTCGAGGGGACGCAGAGGACCTTGTCGTCGCCGCCCTTCTCGTCGGTCATCCTGAACATGCCCACCGCCCGGCACGTGATGTAGCAACCGGGGAACGTCGGCTCCTGCAGCAGCACCAGCGCGTCGAGCGGGTCGCCGTCCTCGCCGAGGGTGTGCTCGATGAAGCCGTAGTCGGCGGGGTACTGCGTGGAGGTGAACAGGAGCCGGTCGAGCCGGATCTTCCCCGTCTCGTGGTCCACCTCGTACTTGTTCCGTTGCCCCTTTGGAATCTCAACGACGACGTCGAACTCCACCGCGGTCCTTTCTCATGGGTCGATCCCGCCTCACCAGGCAACGCCTGGTCAGGCATCGTCTCCCGCACTCAAGCCCCCGGGCACCCCCGGCTGGGCGTTAATGTCTCGTAGGCGAACACCAGGAGAGAGGGAAGGCGACGTGGCGCGGCACGACCGGTGGCTGATGCTGACCACTCTCGCCGTGCTCCAGGCCCTGACGATCGTCACCGGCGTTTATGCGATGACCACCGGCTTCAGCCTGGGCGCGTTGACGAGGCAGTCTCCAGCCAAGCCGACGGCGTCCCCACCGGAAGAGTCTCCCCCCGTCCCCGTGGTCACCTCGGGGCCGGTGCTGGCCCAGCTTTCGGTGAAGTCAGGAGACGGACCTCTCCCGACTAAGGGTACTTTGACGCGGCAGCTCACCAACGCGCTGGGTGACGAAGCGCTCGGCGACCGGGTCGGCGCGGTGGTGCTCGACGCGGCCACCGGCGAGCGGATCTTCGCGTCCAACGCCGACACCCCGATCGTCCCGGCCTCGACCACGAAGATCGCCACCTGCTCCGCCGCCCTCGCGTCCCTGGGCCCGGACACCCGCCTGTCCACCAGAGTCGTCCAGGGGCCGAAACCGGGCACGGCCGTCCTGGTCGGAGGCGGCGACCCGTTGCTCGCCGGTCCGTCGGCGAAGCCCTCGTACCCGAGGCAGGCGAGCCTGGCCACGCTGGCGGCCCGCACCGCCGCGACCCTTAAATCGCAAAACCTTCGAAAAATCACCCTTTTGTATGACGCGTCGCTGTTCGCCGGAACACCGATCGCCCCGGGATGGAAGCCGAACTACGTCCCGGACGGCGAGGTGGCGCCCGTCTACGCCCTGACCATCGACGAAGGCCGCCAGAACCCGCGCGTCAAACAGCCTCGCGTCTCCAACCCGCCCCAATACGCCGCCGCGGCCTTCGCCAAGCTGCTGGACAAGCAGGGCATCACGGTGTCGAGTTCCGTACGGCCCGGCAAGGCCCCGGCGGGCGCCCCGGAGCTGGGCCGGGTGGACTCCGCCCCGCTCTACTCCCTCGTCGAGCACACTCTCACTCACAGCGACAACGACCTCGCCGAGGCACTGGCCAGGCACGTCGCCATCAAGGAGGGCCAGGAGGCGTCCTTCGAAGGAGGCACCAAGGCCGTGATCGCGGTGCTCCAGCGGCTCGGAGCCGGGCAGGGCATCTCGCTCTCGGACGGCAGCGGCCTGTCCACCCGCAACCGCATCAGCCCGAGCGCGCTCGCCAAGCTGATTGCCATGTCCGGCTCCGCGAGCCAGCCCAACCTGCACGCCATCGCCTCGGGCATGCCGATCGCCGGCTTCTCCGGCACGCTGGGCAACGGCCGGCGATTCACGTCGAGCGACAGCCGGGACGAGGTCGGCCTGGTACGGGCCAA
Source organism: Nonomuraea sp. NPDC049784 (assembly GCF_040659615.1). Classification (NCBI taxonomy): domain Bacteria; kingdom Bacillati; phylum Actinomycetota; class Actinomycetes; order Streptosporangiales; family Streptosporangiaceae; genus Nonomuraea; species Nonomuraea sp. NPDC049784. The sequence goes on along the minus strand of NZ_JBFAMX010000002.1, from coordinate 24,621 downwards.
GACCGGGACGCTGAACAACGTCAACACGCTTGCGGGCATGGCGACGACGAAGGACGGGCGGCTGGTGACTTTCGCCTTCATGGCGGACGACGTGCCGGTCACCGCCGAACCCGTCCTCGACCGCCTGGCCGCCATAGTCGCCCGCTCCTGAGAGCGATCCTCCGAATCGCCGCTCACCTCTCTCCTCAGTCCAGACACCGGCGCTTCTTCGCGTGCTGATGGCGATCCTTCGGATCGCGGCTCAGTCGCTGGGATCCGGTGTCTTCCCTCGTCGTTCGGTCGCTTCGCTCCCTCTCTCCTCAGTCCAGACACCGGCGCTTCTTCGCGGGACAGGCGTGGAGCACGTACGGTGGACGTTATGCAGGTGATCGACTGGGATCTGGCCGTCACGACCGGCACGCGCCTGGTGCGCCCCGGTCCTCAGGTGAGCCGGGAGGAGGCCAGGCAGGCCGTCACCGAGCTCCGTACCCTGTCACGTGAGGCCGAGGGCCACGTGCGCAGCTTCACCAAGATCCATACGGATACCGCGCCGCAGGCCGCGACCGTCGTCGACCGGCCCGGCTGGATCAAGGCGAACGTCGAGGGCTTCCGCGTGGTGCTCGAGCCGCTGACGCAGCGCATGAGCAGCGGCACCAACCAGCCGCCCGCCATCGTCACGGCCGTGGGCTCCCGCATCACGGGCGTGGAGGTGGGGGCCGTACTCGCCTTCCTCGCCTCACGGGTCCTGGGGCAGTACGAGCTGTTCCTCCCGCCAGACCCCACGGGCCAGGAGCCCACGGGCCGCCTGACGCTCGTCGCCCCGAACATCGTCCACGCCGAACGCGAGATGGGCGTCGACCCGCACGACTTCCGCCTGTGGGTGTGCCTCCACGAGGAGACGCACCGGGTGCAGTTCACGGGCGTGACGTGGCTGCGCGAATACGTCCGGTCGCAGATGACCGAGTTCCTGCTCGCGTCCGACCTCGACCTGCCCACGCTGCTCGAGCGACTCCGCAACGCCGCCGACACGGTGGCCGACGTGGTGCGCGGCGGCGAGGGCAATCTCATAGACGCCATCCAGTCGCCTGGCCAGAAGGAGATCCTCGACCGGTTGACGGCCGTGATGACCCTGGTCGAGGGGCACGGCGACTACGTCATGGACGCGGTGGGCCCGTCCGTGGTGCCCTCGGTGGCCGACATCCGCGCCAAGTTCGCCCAGCGCCGTGAGGGCGGCTCCCGGCTCGACCGCACGGTGCGCCGGCTGCTGGGGATCGACCTCAAGATGAAGCAGTACGCGGAGGGGTCGGCATTCGTACGGACGGTGGTGGACCGGGCCGGGATGGATGGCTTCAACCGGATCTGGACCTCCCCGGAGACGCTCCCCACGACCCCGGAAATCGCGGACCCGGACGCCTGGATCAACCGCGTCATCGGCACCCCGGCCCTCCCGGCATAGGGTCCCTGACCACACCACCCGCCCACTCGAAGCACCACCCCGCACTCGGGACGCCGCGTCGTCGGGGTGGGGTGTGGGTGGCGTTGTGGCGGGCGGCGGCACGGGACAATGGCACCCGTGGGCCCACATCCAGCCGTAGCCGACGTGCGCAGGGCAGTGCGTGAGGCGCTGGCCGACGTCCAGAAGGGCGCGCTGGTCCTGGTGGCGTGCAGCGGTGGAGCCGACTCACTCGCGCTGGCGGCGGCGCTGGGGTTCGTGGCCCCCCGGATGGGGCTCCGGGCCGGGCTGCTCACCGTGGATCACCAGCTCCAGCCGGGCTCGGCCGAGCGGGCGAGAACGGTCGCGGACATCGGGGAAACGCAGCTGGACCTCCATCCCGCCGAGGTCCTCACCGTGACGGTGGGCACCGAGGGCGGGCCCGAGGCGGCGGCGCGGGAGGCGCGTTACACGGCGCTGGCGGAGGCGGCCGGCAAACACCAGGCGCAGGTGGTCCTGCTCGGCCACACCAGAGACGACCAGGCGGAGACGGTGCTCCTGGGACTGGCCAGGGGAAGCGGCGTCAGGTCGCTGTCCGGGATGGCGGCACGCAGCGGCCGCTACCGGAGACCGTTCCTCGACATCCCCAGAGCCACCACCGTCAAGGCCTGTCAGGCCATGGGCCTCGTGCCTTGGGACGACCCGCACAACGAGGACCCCCGCTACACCAGGGTTCGCGTCAGAAGCAGGGTCATCCCCGTCCTCGAGGCGGAGCTCGGCCCGGGAGTGGCCGAGGCGCTCGCCAGGACCGCCAGGATCGCTCGCGAGGACGCCGACGCCCTCGATCAATGGGCGGAATCGGCGTTCCAGAATTGCGCTCTTAGCGATATTCCGGGCTCGGTGACGCTAGCCGTACCGGAGCTGGAAAAGCTCCCAGACGCCGTAAGGCGGAGGGTGCTGCGGCGAGCGGCCATCGCGGCCGGGGCGCCTTCAGGAGCCCTCTCCGCCACTCACGTCCTGGCCGTGGATCGGCTGGTCACGCGGTGGCACGGGCAGAAGGCCGTGGACCTGCCGGGGGGTCTGTCCGCCGTGCGGCGGTATGGCACCCTGATAGTCGCCATCAGTCCCATCGCATAAGGAACCACAGGTGGACGCTGCCGACATGGGCAATGACCTGGAAAAGGTCCTCATTCCCGAGGACGAGCTCCAGGCGAAGATCAAAGAGCTTGCCGGGCGGATCGACGAGGACTACGCGGGTAAAGACTTGCTGCTCGTGGGGGTGTTGAAGGGCGCCGTCATGGTGATGGCCGACCTGGCCAGGGCCCTGCACGTGCCCGTGCAAATGGACTGGATGGCGGTGTCGTCATACGGCGCGGGCACCAAGTCGTCCGGCGTCGTGCGCGTGCTGAAAGACCTCGACACCGACATCATGGGCCGCCACGTGCTGATCGTCGAGGACATCATCGACTCGGGCCTGACCCTGCACTGGCTGCTGGAAAACCTGAAGTCGCGCAATCCGGCGTCGCTGGAGATCTGCACCGCGCTGCGGAAACCGGACGCGGTGAAGGTGCCCATCGATGTGAAATATGTGGGCTACGACATTCCCAGCGAGTTCGTCATCGGTTACGGGCTGGACTACGCCGAGCGATACCGGAATCTGCCGTTCATCGGCACTCTGGCCCCACATGTTTACAAGTAGCAATCTGGAACGGGGCCGGGAACACCGCACAACGTGACGTACGTTGATAGGGCAAGACCGGTGTAGCGGGCGGGTCCCCCCGTGCGCTTTGCCGGTGTACCTTCAGACTCCTGGAGGGTGACCGCGTGTCGCCTTCGGGTAGTCAGAAGTCGCGGTGTCGGATGCCGCGGCCCCGGGCCAGCCCGGGGTTCCAGGACATGGTCAGGAAGGGACGGGCCCGCAAGGGGTTCCGCATCGGATGGATCTCAAGCGATTTACACGTGGGCCACTGCTGTGGATCCTGGGCATCGTCGTGCTGCTCCTCCTCGTCACTCAGCTTTGGAGTGGCGGCGGCAATTACAAGCAGGCCGACACGTCCTTGGTTCTCCAGCAGATTCGCACCGGAAACGTCAGCAACGCCAGGATTGTCGACAAGGACAACCGGATCGAGGCGACGCTGGTCAACCCCGTCGTGGTCAAGCCAGGTGACGCCCCGACGAAGCTGATCCAGTCGAACTGGGTCACCGGTTACGGCAGCAAGCTGACCGACGAGCTCCAGGCTCAGTACGAGGCCGGCAAGACGAAGAGCTTCACCACCGAGGTGCCGCAGGAAAACTTCCTGGTCAGCATCCTGGTGAGCTTCTTGCCGATCGTCATCATCGTGCTGATCTTCCTGTTCATCATGAACCAGATGCAGGGCGGCGGCTCGCGAGTGATGAACTTCGGCAAGTCGAAGGCCAAGCTCATCACCAAAGACACCCCCAAGACCACGTTCGCCGACGTCGCGGGGGCCGACGAGGCCATTGAGGAGCTCCAGGAGATCAAGGAGTTCCTGCAGGCCCCGGCCAAATTCCAGGCGATCGGCGCCAAGATCCCCAAGGGCGTGCTGCTCTACGGCCCGCCCGGCACCGGTAAGACCCTGCTGGCCCGCGCCGTGGCCGGTGAGGCAGGCGTGCCGTTCTACTCGATCTCCGGTTCCGACTTCGTCGAGATGTTCGTCGGTGTCGGTGCCTCCCGCGTGCGCGACCTGTTCGAGCAGGCGAAGGCCAACGCCCCGGCGATCATCTTCATCGACGAGATCGACGCCGTCGGCCGCCACCGCGGCGCCGGCCTGGGCGGCGGTCACGACGAGCGCGAGCAGACGCTCAACCAGCTGCTCGTCGAGATGGACGGCTTCGACGTCAAGGGCGGCGTGATCCTCATCGCCGCGACCAACCGGCCCGACATCCTCGACCCGGCGCTGCTGCGCCCGGGCCGTTTCGACCGGCAGGTCACCGTCGACCGCCCTGACCTCGAGGGCCGCAAGGGCATCCTCAAGGTTCACGGTCGCGGCAAGCCGTTCGCGCCCAACGTCGACCTCGACGTCATCGCGCGCCGCACCCCCGGGTTCACCGGCGCCGACCTGGCCAACGTGATCAACGAGGCCGCCCTGCTCACCGCGCGGGCCGACCAGAAGCTGATCACGATGGACGTCCTCGAGGAGTCGATCGACCGTGTCATGGCAGGGCCCGAGCGCAAGTCGCGGGTCATGTCCGACAAGGAAAAGAAGATGATCGCCTACCACGAGGGCGGTCACGCGTTGGTGGCGCACGCGCTGCCGAACTCCGACCCGGTCCACAAGATCACGATCCTGTCCCGGGGCCGCGCGCTCGGCTACACGATGACGCTGCCGATGGAGGACAAGTTCCTGGCCACCAGGTCGGAGATGATGGACCAGCTCGCGATGCTGCTCGGCGGCCGTGCGGCGGAGGAGCTCGTCTTCCACGAGCCCACCACCGGCGCCTCCAACGACATCGAGAAGGCCACGGCCGTCGCCCGCCGCATGGTGACCGAATACGGCATGAGCGAGCAGCTCGGCGCCCGTAAGTTCGGCACCGGGCAGGCCGAGGTGTTCCTGGGCCGCGAGATGGGCCACGAGCGCGACTACTCCGAGAAGATCGCCTCCACGATCGACGAGGAGGTCCGCCGGATGATCGAGACGGCGCACGACCAGGCGTGGGACATCCTGGTCGAATACCGCGACGTCCTCGACAACCTGGTGCTCGAGCTCATGGAGAAGGAGACGCTCTCCCGTGAGCAGGTGCTCCAGATCTTCGCTGCCGTGGTGGTCAAGGAGCACCGCCCGTCCTACGCGGGCTACGGCAAGCGGCTCCCCTCGGACCGCCCGCCGATCCTGACCCCCAAGGAGCAGTCGGCCAACGGTTCGCTCACCGGGGCCCACCAGGACGCCCTCCCGTCCGGAGACAGTGCGTGATTCCACACGACGTCGACCTGGGCCGTATCGAGAAGGCCGTACGCGAGATCCTCTACGCGATCGGCGAGGACCCCGACCGTGACGGTCTTCTCGATACGCCCTCAAGGGTCGCCCGTGCCATGGCCGAGCAGTATTCGGGGCTCGGCCAGACGCCCGAAGACGTGCTGACGAAGGTCTTCGACGTCGACCATGACGAGATGGTGCTCGTCAGGGACATCGAGGTCTACAGCACGTGTGAGCACCATCTGGTCCCGTTCCACGGGGTGGCACACGTGGGCTACATCCCCAACGAGCGCGGTCAGGTGACCGGCCTGTCCAAGCTGGCCCGCCTGGTCGACGTGTTCGCCCGCCGCCCCCAGGTCCAGGAGCGCATGACGTCCCAGATCGCCGACGCCCTCATGCGGGTCCTGGAGCCGCGCGGGGTCATCGTGGTCGTCGAGGCCGAGCATCTGTGCATGACGATGCGGGGCGTACGCAAGCCGGGCGCCAAGACCGTCACCTCGGCCGTCCGCGGCGACTTCCGCACCAGTGACAAGACCCGATCCGAGGCGATGGCGCTGATCCTGGGTCGCTGATGACCGAACGGGGTACCCACGATGTCAACATGTGTGGGGAAGCGCCTAGGCTTGGCCCATGACTAGCGTGCCCATCAACGTGCCGGGAGGTGCGGATCGGTGCCTCGTCATGGGTGTGGTCAATGTGACCCCTGATTCGTTCTCCGACGGCGGCCAATGGTTCGACGAGAGGACTGCCATCCAGCACGGCCTTGACCTGGTCGAGGAGGGGGCTGATCTTGTCGACGTGGGCGGCGAGTCCACCCGCCCCGGCGCGGCCAGGGTGTCGCTGGAGGAAGAGCTGGCCAGGGTCGTGCCGGTGATCGAGGCGCTCGACGCCGAGGGAGTGGCGGTCAGCGTCGACACGATGCGGGCAGAGGTTGCCAGGGCCGCGGTCGAGGCAGGCGCACGGCTCGTCAACGACGTGAGCGGTGGTCTCGCCGACCCCGAGATGCCGCGTGTGGTGGCCGAGACCGGCGTCCAGTACGTGGTGATGCACTGGCGCGGCCACAGCCATGACATGGACAGCCGCGCCATCTATGCCGACGTGGTCACCGAGGTCCGCGAGGAGCTGGGCAAGCGGGTCGACCTGGTCCTGGCAGAGGGCGTCGCGGAGGAGCAGATCGTGCTCGACCCCGGACTCGGCTTCGCCAAGAACGCCCAGCACAACTGGGCGCTGCTGGCCGGGATCCCGGGCCTGGCCGAGCTGGGCTATCCGCTGCTCATCGGGGCCTCGCGCAAGCGTTTCCTCGGGCGGCTGCTGGCCGATCCAGACGGCGCGCCCCGGCCGTTCAGCCGCAGTGACGACGCCACGCTGGCCGTGACCGCGCTGGCCGCGCACGCGGGCGCCTGGTGCGTACGCGTCCACCACGTGGCCCCCAACGCCGATGCCGTGCGCGTGGCCGCCGCATGGAAGAGAGCCGGAGCAGGCACATGAGCGTCGACACCGCCGCCATCGAGACGGTCAACCAGGAGTTCTACGCCGCGATCGAGAGCGGCGACCTCGACAAGATGACGGAGATCTGGGCCGAGGACTCGGGTGACGACCAGGTGAGCTGCGTTCACCCGGGCTGGACCCTGCTCAGCGGCCGGTCCGAGGTGCTGAGGTCGTGGGCCCTGATCATGGCCAACACCACCTACATCCAGTTCGTGCTGACCGACGTCAACACGAACGTGCTGGGCGACGTGGCCGTGCTGACCTGCGTCGAGAACATCCTCACCGCCGGCGACGAGGGCGAGGCCAGCTTCGCCGCGGGCAAGGTGGTGGCCAGCAACGTCTACATCCGCACCTCGCAGGGCTGGCGGCTGTGGATGCACCACGGCTCGCCGGTGCTCCAGGGGGACGACGACGAGGAGGAGGAAGGCGAGCTTGACCGCTGATCGCATCGCTCTCAAGGGCCTGCGGGCCAGAGGGAGGCACGGCGTGCTCGCTGCCGAGCGGGAGCTAGGGCAGGAGTTCGTGATCGACGCGACGCTGTTCCTCGACACCGCGCCGGCCGCGGCCGGCGACGATCTCACCAAGACCGTCCACTACGGAGAGCTGGCCGAGGCGCTGGTCAAGGTCGTGGAGGGCGAGCCGGTCGCGTTGATCGAGACGCTCGCGCAGCGGCTGGCCGACGTGTGCCTGGCCGACGCGCTGGTGAGCAAGGTTGAGGTGAGTGTGCACAAACCGGCGGCGCCCATCCCGCTGCCGTTCGACGACGTGGTCGTGACCATCGAGCGGAGCCGCGTATGAAAGTCGTCCTGGCTCTGGGCAGCAACCTGGGGCCCCGGTTCCAGACGTTGCAGGGCGCCGTGGACACCTTGTTCGACGCCCCGGGGCTGGAGTTCGTCAGAGCTTCCCCCGTCTACGAGACCGATCCCGTCGGCGGTCCTCCCGGGCAGAAGCCGTACCTCAACGCGATCGTGATCGCCGAGACCACGCTGGCGCCGCGCACGCTGCTGGAACGGGCACAGGGCGTGGAGAACGCCTTCGGCCGGGTGCGCGCCGAGCGCTGGGGGCCGCGTACGCTCGACGTCGACCTGATCGTGGTGGGTGACACCGTCTGCGACGAGCCGGAGCTGACGCTGCCGCATCCCCTCGCTCACGAGCGCGCGTTCGTGCTCGTGCCCTGGGTGAAGGCAGACCCCGACGGCGTGCTGCCCGGGCGCGGCCGGGTGGCGGAGCTGCTGGAGGGCATCGACCAGCAAGGGGTACGCCTGCGCGAGGACCTGAATCTGCAGAGGCCGGATTGAAGCCCACCCACCCTGGCCGCCTGGTCGGCATCGTCATCGTCGTCGCGCTGATCGCGTGGGGGGTGGTCAGACCGGTCTATTCCGACCTGCCCCTCATGCCGTGGACCGCGATCCCCACGGTGCTGCTGCTGGCCATCGGCGAGGGCTTCAGCGCGTGGACGACCAAGGCGAGGATCGCCAGGAAACCGGGCACCAAGCCGGTGGAGCCCCTGTCGGTGGCCAGGCTGGCCGCGCTGGCGAAGGCGTCGGCGTACGCGGGGGCGGTGTTCGGGGGGTTGTTCGCCGGGTTCGCTCTCTACACGGTGCAGATCTTCGACAGAGAGACGCCGCGATCGGAGTTCTTCGTCGCGACGGGGTCGTTCCTGGCCTGCGTGGCGCTGATCTGCGCCGCCCTCTACCTGGAGCACGCCTGCCGCATCCCGAAGGACTCGGACGAGCAGAAGCCGGACTAGGACAGATCCTCGACGGCCGGCCGCGTCGTGCTCGCGCGCAGCCGGTCGTTCCATGTCTCGCGCTGCAACAGGCGCAGCGCCCGGCGGATCACGTCGCTCGGCCGCTCGCCTTCCCGCAGAGCGTTACGGATGATCCGCTCGTCTTCGGGGTTGGCGCGGAACTCGATGTCAACCATGGTCAGAGCCTATTGACCGGCCGATTCCCTTGCCCTGCTTTTGGGCGACCTCAGCTGTGCGGCGGCCGAACAGGTATATGACCGGGGTGGTGCAGATCAGCGGTCCTATGATCGCGATCGGGCGCTCCAGCCACCACTTCAGGTCAGGTGGGATCTCAGTGCCCAGGCTGCCGAAAAGCCACCACGACAGCCCCAGCGCGATGGCCATCCCGGTCGTGTGGAAGAGGAAGAGCGGCAGCGCGTACCGATTGATGAAGCCGTTCACCCGCCGCCAGCCGGGCCGCTCCAGCACGCGCTCCATCGACGGCCGCAGCACCTCCACCAGCCCGATCTGGAACAGCAGCAGGGCGACGATCACGAACGTGGGCGGCGCCATGTTCGACCACTTGTCGCCCGGCACGCCCACCATCGAGCCCGGGTAAATGCCGGAGTAGACCAGGCCGAACAGGGCGAACAGCCCCGTCCAGAGCACCGCGACGTCGTAGCGCCTGGGCAGGATGACGATGCGGTCGTAGAAGAAGCCGGCCTGGTGGGCGAGCCCCCAGATGAGGATCATGTTGAGCCAGCCGACCCAGTCGACCCCGTACCGGAAGCGCACCACGTCCACCACCAGCGACGCGCCGCCGAGCCAGATCAGCGTCAGCACGTCGTAGCGGCGGTGCAGCCAGAGCGCCACCGGCAGCAGCGCGATCAGCACGAGATAGACGCCTAGGAACCAGAGCGGGCTGAGCACCAGCAGCACGACCCGCCACATCCAGTCCACGTGGAACGTGAACGTCACGATCGCTCCGATGGCGATCCACACCCCGGACAGGAACAGGGCGGGTAAAGCCAGCGCGCGGATGCGCCGCCAGACGAACGAGCCGATGCCGGCGCCGCGGGCCTGGGCCCGCTCCCAGGACAGCAGGTGCACGTGGCCGCCGACGTAGAAGAACAGCGGCAGCACCTGCAGCAGCCAGGTCAGGATCCACAGTCCGGAGGTGAAGCCCAGCGGGCTGGTGGGCTCGGGGCCGTCCGGCTTCCACTCCAGGATGGTGAACGCCCAGTGCCAGACCACTACGACGCACAGGCTCAGGGCGCGGAGCCAGTCAACGTATTTGTCGCGCTCGGCCTTCACTTGTCGATGTCACCCACGACGAAGAACATCGAGCCCAGGATGGCCACCATGTCGGCGACCAGGTGGCCGGGCAACATCTCCCGCAGCACCTGGACGTTGCTGTACGAGGCCGAGCGCAGCTTGAGCCGCCACGGGGTCTTGTCGCCCTTGGAGACCAGGTAGTAGCCGTTGATGCCGAGGGGATTCTCGGTCCACGCGTACGTGTGCCCCTCGGGCACCTTGAGCACCTTCGGCAGGCGCTGGTTGATCGGCCCGGGCGGCAGCGAGCGCAGGTGCTCGACGCAGGCGTCGGCCAGGTCGAGCGAGACCTTGAGCTGGTCGAACAGCACCTCGAACCGGGATCGGCAGTCGCCCGCGTGCCGCGTGACGACCTTCACGGGCAGCTCGCGGTAGGCGAGGTACGGGTCGTCGCGGCGCAGGTCGAAGTCCACCCCGGAGGCCCTGGCGATGGGGCCGCTGACGCCGTACTGCATGATCTGCTCGCGGGAGAGCACGCCGACGCCCTTGGTGCGGGCGATGAAGATCTCGTTGTGCAGGATGAGGTCCTCGATGTCGGGCACCCGGCGGCGGGTCTCCGCGACCGCCTCCGACACCCGGTCGAGCCAGCCGAGCGGCAGGTCCTCCTTGAGGCCCCCGACCCGGTTGAACATGTAGTGCATGCGCCCGCCGGAGATCTCCTCCATGACCGCCTGGATGCGCTCGCGCTCGTTGAAGGAGTAGAACAGCGGCGTGATCGCGCCCAGCTCCAGGGGGTAGGAGCCGAGGAACATCAGGTGGTTGAGCACCCGGTTGAGCTCGGCCAGCAGCGTTCGCGCCCACACGGCCCTGACCGGGGGCTCCATGCCGAGCAGGCGCTCGGCGGCGATCACCACGCCCAGCTCGTTGGCGAAGCCCGACAGCCAGTCGTGCCTGTTGGCCAGCATGATGATCTGACGGTAGTCGCGGACCTCGAACAGCTTCTCCGCGCCCCTGTGCATGTAGCCGATGATCGGCTCGGCGGCGGTGATGCGCTCGCCGTCGAGCGTCAGCCGGAGCCTGAGCACCCCGTGGGTCGACGGGTGCTGCGGACCGATGTTGAGGATCATGTCCTCGGTGGCCAGCTCTTTCGCGCCCGCACCGATTCCGACCACACGTTCCGTCATATGGCCATGCTGCCACCGCACCGGTGGGTGATCCAGCCGGGGGGAGGGTCAAGGAATCGTATGGAAACGCATCCCTAAGCCGGACATGGGGAGAAAGACCGGAATGGGGGGAGAAAACACCATGAAGAGAGCTGTGTTCGATGTCGCGGCCCTGATCGCGCGAGTGGTGACCGGCGTAATCTTCCTGGCTCACGGTTTGCAGAAGGGGTCGAGCGGTCTCCCAGCCGTGGGACAGGCATTCAGGGGGATCGGGATCCCGATGCCCGAGCTCACCTCGGCGTACGCGACCATCGTGGAGACCGTCGGCGGCCTCTTCCTGATCCTCGGCCTGCTGGTGCGGCTGGTGGGGCTGCTGTTGCTGCTCGACATGCTGGCCGCGATCGTGTTCGTGCACGTCGGCCACGGTGTGCTGGCCATCACCGGCGGCTGGGAGCTGCCCGGCGCGCTCGGGGCGCTGGGCCTGCTGTTCCTGGCGCTCGGTGGTGGGCGGATCGGGCTCGACGGCCTGTTCGGCGCGATGTTCCGCAGGCGTGGGGAACGCCGGGCCGCCGAGGAGGAACTCGCCGCGTACGCTCCGGGCGCGCGCCCTCCGGAGCCGTCGAACGTCACGACCATGACCGGCGGGCCCACGACGCCCATGGCGTCCAAGGAACCGGCGGAGGCGCCACGCGTGCCCAGGCAGCCCAGCGAGCGCCGGGCAGGCATGATCAACGACGACGACATGAGAGACATCGACGCCCTGGTCTCCGACGAGCCGCCGCCGCACCGCAAGCCGCCGAACAGGGAATGAGGCTCAGCGGGCGACGAGATCCCGCAGCGCCCCGATCAGCCGGTCGACGTGCTCCTCCGTGGTGCCGATGCCGATCGAGGCCCGCACCGCGGAGGCGGTGCCGTCCTCGCAACCCCCATCGGTTTCGTTGAGCAGGTGCCGCACGAACGGGTGCGCGCAGAACTTGCCGTCGCGCACCCCGATGCCGTACTCGCTGGAGAGCACCTCGGCCACCTCGCGGGCCGAGTAGCCGTCCACCGTGAACGACACGATGCCGACGCGCGGGTGATCATCGCCCCACAGTGACAGCTCACGCACGCCCTCGATCGAGGCCAGCCCGGAGCGCAGCCGGGCGATCAGCCGCTCCTCCTCCCGCACCACCGCGGTCCAGCCGGTGGCCGTGAGCGCGTCGCAGGCCGCGGCCAGCGCGATGGCGCCCAGCACGTTGGGGGTGCCCGCCTCGTGCCGCGGCTCGGGGTCGTCATGCCACTCGGTCTCGTCCCCGACGGAACGCACCGCGCCACCGCCCTTGAGGTACGGCTCACCTTCCGAGAGCCAGTCCCGCCGCCCGACCAGCACCCCGGCGCCGAACGGCGCGTACAGCTTGTGCCCGGAGAAGGCCACGTAGTCCAGGTCGAGCGCGGTCAGGTTGAGCCGCCGATGCGGTACGAGCTGGGCGGCGTCCACCAGGATGCGGGCCCCGTGCCGGTGCGCGATGTGGGCCAGGGCGGCGATGGGCCAGAGCTCGCCGGTGACGTTCGAGGCGGCGGTGACCACGAGCAGCTTGGGCCCGTCGATCGCGGCCAGCGCCTCGTCGGCGGCGCGGACGGCCTCGCCGGGGAAGGCGGGCGGCGCCAGCCGTACGGACTTCTTCCAGGGGAGGAGCGAGGCGTGGTGCTCGGTGTCGAAGACCACGGTGGTCGTGCCGGCGGGCAGGCAGCCGGCCAGGAGGTTCGTGGCGTCGGTGGTGTTGCGGGTGAAGATCACGGCGTCGTCCGGGCGGGCGCCGACGAACGCCCTGACCGTGTGGCGGGCCTGCTCGTAGCGGGCGGTGGTCAGCTGGGAGGCGTAGCCCGCGCCCCGGTGGACGCTGGAGTAGGCCGGGAGCGCGGCGGTGACGGCGGCGCTGACCGGCTCGAGACAGGGCGCGCTGGCGGCGTAGTCGAGGTTGGCGTAGCCGACGAGCCTTCCGCCCTTGACGGGCACCTCGAGATCGGCCCCGAGCACGGCGGGAATCGGCCTGCTCGTGACGGCGGGAGCCGCCTCAACGGCCTGGGCGGGGACAGAGCTGAAGATCGTCAGCGTGGACACGGCACATCTCCCTCAGGGTCTTCGGACCCCTGGAAGCAGCCACGGAGCCCGCGCTTGCCCGCCACACCTCGTGACGGACCAGGTCTTCACCCGGGGCACCCCGCCGCGGACGCGAGGGTTGCCGGCCAGCAAGCCGGGGCTTAGTGCTGGCACTCATGACCTACGACGGGAACTATAACTGAAACCCCACCTTCAATCGCAAGTCGGTGAACTTCTGCGCCGCGTGGCTCGTTGCTACCGGAAACCCCGCTCACGTGTCATGGAGGTGCGCAGATGTTGGACTGGGTGACCGACCCGCAGATCTGGATCGGCTTCTTCACCCTTGTCGCCCTGGAGATCGTCCTGGGGATCGACAACATCATCTTCATCTCCATCCTGGCCGGGAAACTACCCCCTGAACAGCGCGACAGAGCCCGTGTGCTGGGCCTGGGCGCGGCCCTGGTCAGCCGTCTGCTCCTGCTGCTCGCCCTGTCGTGGGTGGTGCGGCTCACCGAGCCGCTGTTCGCCGTCTTCGGCCACGACATATCGGGACGCGACCTGATCCTGCTGCTCGGAGGCCTGTTCCTGCTGGGCAAGAGCGTCACCGAGATCGGCCACAGCATGGACGCCCCCGCGGGCGGGGACGGCAAGAAGGCGGCCGTCACCTCCTTCACCTCGGTGATCCTGCAGATCATGGTGCTGGACGTCGTGTTCTCGCTCGACTCCGTCATCACCGCCGTCGGCATGGTGGACCAGCTCGGCGTGATGATCGCGGCGGTCGTGGTGGCCGTGCTGGTGATGCTGTTCGCCTCAGGGCCGATCAGCAGGTTCGTGGACCGGCACCCGAGCATCAAGATGCTGGCGCTGTCGTTCCTGGTGCTGATCGGCGTGGTGCTCATCGCTGAGGGCTTCGGCCAGCACATCCCCAAGGGCTACATCTACTTCGCGATGGCGTTCTCGCTCGTCGTCGAGCTGCTGAACATCCGGATGCGCAGCAAGCGCGCCGACAAGAAGCAGGATGGTTCCGCTCCTACTATGAAATAGTGCGCTTTGACCCTTGGGATCCGGATTTCGTGGCCCACCCGTACCGCGTGTACGACGAGCTGAGGCGCGAGTCGCCCGTCAGCTACTTCGAGCCGACGAACCAGTGGCTGATCTCGCGCCACGCCGACGTGAACGCCCTGCTCAGGGACCGCCGCCTCGGCAGGTCCTACCTGCACGTGGCCACCCACGAGGAGTTCGGCAAGCCGCCTGAGCCGGAGTTCCACGAGCCGTTCTGGCGGGTGATCAGGGCGGGCATGCTCGACGTGGAGCCGCCGGTGCACACCAGGCTGCGCCGGCTGGTCTCGAAGGCGTTCACGCCGCGCATGGTCGACTCCCTGCGGCCCCGGGTGCGCGCCATCGCCGAGGGCCTGGTGGACGCGTTCGTGGAGAAGGGCGGCGGCGACCTGATCGCCGAGGTGGCCGAGCCGCTCCCGGTGACGGTGATCGCGGAGATGCTCGGCATACCCGAGCAGGACCGCCACCTGCTGCGCCCCTGGTCGGCGGACATCTGCGGCATGTACGAGCTCAACCCGGCGCTCGACGCCCAGCACGCGGCCGTACGCGCGGCGTCGGACTTCGCCGGCTACCTCAAGACCCTCGCCGCGGAGCGCCGCCGGACCCCGGGTGACGACCTGATCAGCGCGCTGGCGCAGATCGACGAGCTGACCGAGGACGAGCTGGTCGGCACGTGCGTGCTGCTGCTCAACGCCGGCCACGAGGCCACCGTGAACGTGACGGGCAACGGCTGGTGGGCCCTGTTCAGGAACCCCTCCGAGCTGGCACGGCTGCGCGAGGACCGTTCGCTGCTGCCCACGGCCGTCGAGGAGTTGATGCGCTGGGACACGCCGCTGCAGATGTTCGAGCGCTGGGTGCTGGAGGACATCGAGGTGCACGGCGTGGGGATCCCGCGCGGGTCGGAGGTGGCGTTGCTGTTCGGGTCGGCCAACCGCGACCCGGCGGTTTTCGACGAGCCAAACCGGCTCGACGTGGGCCGCGCGGACAATCCGCACATCTCCTTCGGGGCCGGCATCCACTTCTGCCTCGGGGCGCCGCTGGCCCGTATCGAGCTCATGGAGTCGTTCGGCGCCCTGTTGGCCCGGGCGGGCAAGCTGGAGCTGCGGCAGGAGCCGGCCTGGAAGCCCGGTTACATCATGCGAGGGCTGCAAGCCCTGGAGATCAGCGTCGCTGGCTGAGCCAACCGAAGCGGCCAAGGCCCCTCGGATCGATCAGCTCGCCCTCCTCTGAGGCCCTGGCCAGGGCCCGGACGTAGGCCCGCGGATCGGCGTGGGCCAGGTCGATGGGGGGCCGGGTGCCGGTGATCCCCAACGCCCTCAGCACGTCACGCTGTGTGGACAAGGTTGTGGATATCGCGCCGGCCCGGCGCCCTGCCTCCGCACACGCGTCGAGCGCCACGTGAGCCGTGATATCGCAGGTCCCGTCGGGGATGGGGGCAACGACCGAGCCGTCGCGGTAACCGGTCAACGTGCCACAGAGCGGCCGGTTATCCACAGCATGTGCATAATCAACGGCAATCGCCCGGCCGTGGTTGAGGCGTGCCAGGACAGAGGCCCATGCCTCGTCGCGGGGGCGGCCGATCTCCGCGCGCGCGCCCACGCGGGGCAGCGGCCACCACCGGTCGAGCCAGGCGCGGTCGGCGGGCCGCAGCGGGCCGCCGAGGCGCTCCTCGCCCGTATGGACGTTCACCATGATGAGGCGCGGTCCGTCGGCGGTCTGCTCCGCCACGTCGAGCGGCACGTTGTCGAGCCACTCGTTGGCGATGGCCAGGCCGGTGATGCCGGTGGGCACGCTCCGCCGCCAGGCGATGCGCTCGGGCAGGCCCTCGGGCCTGGGGGAGAGGTCGACGGCCATGACGCGGAGCCGGTCGCGCAGCGCGGGCTTGGCGGCGGCGAGCACCTGGGCGACCAGCGTGCCTTCGCCCGCGCCGATGTCGACCAGGTCGAGCACGTCAGGGCCGCAGAGCTCGGCGTCCACCTCCGCCAGCAGCGCCAGCACCGCGTCGGCGAACGCCGCCGAGGCGCTGACCGAAGTGCGGAAGTGGCCCGAGGGGCGTTCGCGGAGGTAGAAGCCCTCCTCGCCGTACAGCGCACGCTCCGTCGCGGCGCGCCAGGTGAGCCACATGCCTGGACTATCTCATGGCTTCCGCCTGACACGCATCGTTATCAAACGACTACTCATTGTCGCCGACTTGCGGTAGCTTTACCCTTTGTCATCGAGTGATCGCGTTCCGCCAACCCTCAATGGGCCGAGCCGATCGCTTCCGAGCAAGCATCCAGCGGCCCAGGTCGCGCAACCGAGAGGAACCCTCGTGCTGAAGAAGCTCATGGTCGTCACAGGAGCCGTCGCCATGCTGTCGCTCGCGGCCCCGGCTCACGCGGACATCACCAGCGGCGACGGCAGCGTGCTGGGCGGCAACCAGGTGCACATCCCGATCAACATCCCGATCAACATCTGCGGCAACGCCGTGGCCGTCATCGGTGTCGCGTTCGCCGGCTGCAAGGGCGGCGCCAACGTCTACGGGCCGAGCCACCACTGACAAAGAGACGACCCGGGCCGGCGCTCGTCCGGCCCGGGCTCTCACCCCGGCTGGCCGGTCGGCGAGCGGCCAGCCGGCGCACCTCCAAGAGGTCTCATGCGCGCGGGCGTCGGTCCTGGATGAGGGACCTGGCGCCCGCTGCCATGCGATGAGGCCCCTCTCCTCATCTCTTCCGACAGGGGGTGCACGTTTTGTATGCCCTTGTCGCTTTTGTCGCTAACTCAACATGCGGCAAAGCGGCGGTCACATCTGCAGTCGTGAAAGGCCGTTACGCTGGTCGGCGGTGCCATCAGCTCGACAGAGGTGTGACGTCATGGACGCAGGGGATCGCCCGGCACGGCTGACTGTCGGCGTGCTCGGGGCGGGCAAGGTGGGCTCGGCCCTCGGCGCCGCGCTGGCGCAGGCAGGGCACCGGATCGTGGCCGCGAGCGGCGTGTCGGACAATTCACAGCGATGGGCCGCCGACCGGCTCGGCGTCAAGCTGTCCAGACCCGACGAGGTGGTCGCGGCGGCTCAGCTCATCCTGCTCACCGTGCCCGACGACGCGCTGCCCGACCTCGTCAACGGGCTCGCCACCACGGGCGCCGACCTGCAGGGCAAGCTGCTGGTGCACACCAGCGGGGCGTACGGGCTGTCCGTGCTCGACCCGGCGGCCAGAGTCGGCGCGCTGCCGCTGGCGCTGCACCCGGTGATGACGTTCACGGGCAGGGACGACGACCTCAACAAGCTCACCGGCATCTCGTACGGCGTGACCGCCCCCGACGTGCTGCGGCCGATCGCCGAGGCCCTGGTGATCGAGATGGGTGGCGAGCCCGTCTGGATCGCCGACTCCGACCGCGCGCTCTACCATGCGGCGCTGGCCGGGGCCGCCAACCACATGGTCACGCTCATCGCCGAGTCGCAGGAGCTGCTGGGGCGCATCGGCGTCGAGCATCCCGGGCGGATGCTGGGCCCGCTGCTCGGCGCCGCGCTCGACAACGTGCTCCGGCTGGGCATCACCGGGCTGACCGGCCCGGTCGTCCGCGGCGACGCGGGCACGGTGCGCAAGCATGTGGACGCGCTGATCCTGGCGGCGCCCGAGGCGGCAGACGCCTACATCGCGCTGGCCAGGCTCACGGCGGACCGGGCACTGGCGGCGGGCCTGCTCAAGCCGGAGGAGGCGGAGCGGCTGCTCGACGCGCTCGGGGGCAATATATGGACTTAATCGTCGCGTTCGGAGGGTCGTATGGAGCTGATCGTCGCCAGGCACCGGGAAGACCTGGTCAAGGCGCGCCGTGGTGGTGAGGTGGCCCTGGTGCCGACCATGGGTG
Organism: Nonomuraea sp. NPDC049784; assembly: GCF_040659615.1. Taxonomy (NCBI): domain Bacteria; kingdom Bacillati; phylum Actinomycetota; class Actinomycetes; order Streptosporangiales; family Streptosporangiaceae; genus Nonomuraea; species Nonomuraea sp. NPDC049784. Next base: position 6,635 of record NZ_JBFAMX010000002.1, on the reverse strand, counting down.
CGCTGCACGAGGGCCATCGGTCGCTGATCAGGCAGGCCCGCGCCCGCGCCGATCAGGTCGTGGTCAGCATCTTCGTCAACCCTCTGCAATTCGGCCCAAGCGAGGATTTTTCCCGTTATCCCCGTACATTCGACGCCGACCTTGACGTGTGCCGGGCGGAGGGCGTGGACGTCGTGTTCCACCCGGACGCCGAAGTGATGTACGCGCCGGATCGCCAGGTGAGCGTCTCCGCCGGCCACATGGGGACGATCGTCGAGGGGGCATGCCGCCCCGGCCACTTCGACGGCGTGCTCACGGTCGTGCTCAAGCTGTTCAACCTCGTCCAGCCCGACCTCGCGGTCTTCGGCGAGAAGGACGCCCAGCAGCTCGCCGTCATCCGCCGCATGGTCGCCGACCTCGACCTGCCGATCGAGATCCTGGGCGCGCCCACCGTACGCGAGCCCGACGGCCTGGCCCTGTCGAGCCGCAACCGTTACCTGTCCGACGACGACCGGCAGGTGGCGCTGGCGCTCTCCCGCGCCCTGCGGGCGGGCGCCGCGGAGTTCACTCCGGCCAGGATCCGCGCGGCGGCGCGACAGGTGCTAGACGCGGCCGGCCCCCGGCTCGAGGTCGACTATCTCGCGCTGGCTGACCCGGCCACGTTCGCCGATGTGGACGAGTCGTACGAGGGGATGGCCGTGCTGGCGGTGGCCGCCAAGGTGGGCGCGACCAGGCTGATCGACAACGTCACCCTCACCTTGAATCCCGCCTGACGGCCACGGGGACCCCGGGGCATGTGCACGCCGCGCCAGGCGTTATCGTCATATTGACGAAATCGCCTCAGCGAGGAGACCCCTGATGAGTGCACCGGCTATTCCCCTACGGCTGACCGCGCCCGCACCCGGCTGGACCGTCGAAGCGGACGTGGTCGTCGTCGGCTCGGGCGTCGCGGGCCTGACTGTGGCCCTGCGCTACGCCGAGCTTGAGCCGTCCGCCAAGGTGCTGGTCGTCACCAAGGACGTGCTGTCGGCAGGCTCCACCCGATGGGCCCAGGGCGGCATCGCGGCCGTGCTCGATCCCCGCGACACCCCCGATGAGCACCTGAATGACACGCTGCTCGCCGGCGTCGGGTTGTGCGACACGCAGGCCGTGCGCACGCTCGTCACGGAGGGGCCCGGCGCGCTGCGGCGGCTCATGACCCGCGGCGCCCGCTTCGACCGCACCCCCGATGGGGAGCTCCAGCTCACGCGCGAGGGCGGCCACCGGCGGCACCGGATCGTGCACGCGGGCGGCGACGCCACGGGAGCCGAAGTGCAGCGGGCGCTCATCGAGGCGGCCCGCGCGGAGCGCATCGAGGTGATCGAACACGCGCTGGTGCTCGACCTGCTCAAGGACGCCAGGGGCCGGGCCACAGGCGTGACGCTGCACGTCATGGGCGAGGGCGCGCGTGACGGGGTGGGCGCGGTGCGCGCCAGGGCGGTGGTGCTGGCCACCGGCGGCATGGGCCAGGTGTACGCCGCCACCACCAACCCCGCCGTCTCCACCGGTGACGGGGTCGCGCTCGCGCTGCGGGCCGGGGCCGTGGTGCGCGACATCGAGTTCGTCCAGTTCCACCCGACCGTGCTCTGGCTCGGCGAGGGCTCGACTGGTCAGCAGCCGCTGATCTCTGAGGCGGTCAGGGGTGAGGGCGCGTACCTGGTCGACCACGAGGGCGGCCGGTTCATGCAGGGCGTGCACGAGCTCGCCGACCTGGCGCCGCGCGACGTCGTGGCCAAGGCGATCCTGCGCAGAATGCGCGAGACGGGCCGCGACCACATGTACCTCGACGGCCGCCACTTCGGCCGTGAGAAGTGGGAGTCCCGCTTCCCCACGATCTACGCCGTCTGCCGCGAGCACGGCATCGACCCGGCGACCGAGCCGATCCCCGTGGCCCCCGCCGCTCATTACGCGAGCGGCGGCGTCCGCACCGACCTGCGCGGTCGTACCTCGATCGAGGGCCTGTACGCGTGCGGCGAGGTGGCCTGCACGGGCGTGCACGGCGCGAACCGCCTGGCCTCCAACTCCCTGCTAGAGGGGCTCGTCTTCGCCGAGCGCATCGCCGAGGACATCCACGCGGTACGCCCGTCGCCCGGCGAGCCGGTCGAAGACGGAACGGCGAACGGGCTGGTGGACCCGAGGGTCAGAGCCAGGATCCAGGCCCACATGAGCACCGGGGCGAGCGTGCTGCGCAGCCGCGAGTCGCTGCTGGCCACGGCCAGGGCGCTGCGCGACGCCCGCTGGACGCCGGTCGAGGTGCCCGCCTGCACCGAGTCCTGGGAGGCCACGAACCTGCTCACCGTCGCCACCGTGCTCACCGGCGCGGCGGCGGCCAGGCTCGAGACCCGCGGCTCACACTGGCGCGAAGACTACGACACCCGCGACGACAACGACTGGCTCGGCCACCTGGACGTGACCATGACCGAGGAGGGCCCCCGCATGACGTATACGCCTCACGGAGATGTGATGCCGCCGCGCCTGGCGCAGGAGCTCACCGCCGCCGGGCTGGACCCGGCCGAGGTGGACGCGCTGCTCGACCGCGCGCTGGCCGAGGACCTGCAGGAGGCTGGCGACGTGACGAGCCTGGCCACGATCCCGGCGGAACAGTTCTGCGCGGGCGACGTGGTGGCCCGCGTGGACGGCGTCGTGGCGGGGCTGGCCGTGGCCGAGGCGGTGTTCCTCCGGCTGGGCGCCGCCCGTACGGAGAGGAAGGCCAAGGACGGCGAGCGGGTGCGGGCGGGAGACGTGCTGATGACGGTCGAGGGGCCGGTGCGGGCCATGCTGACGGCCGAGCGCATGGCGCTCAACCTGCTCACGCACCTCTCGGGGGTGGCCACGCTGACCGGCAGGTGGGTGGAGGCGATCAGCGGCACGGCGGCGCGCGTTCGTGACAGCCGCAAGACGCTGCCGGGTCTGCGGGCACTGGAGAAGTACGCCGTGCGCTGCGGCGGCGGCGTGAACCACCGAATGTCGCTGTCGGACGCCGCGCTGATCAAGGACAACCACGTGGTGGCGGCCGGCGGGGTGGCCGAGGCGTTCAGGGCGGTCAGGGAGCTCTACCCGGACCTGTCGATCGAGGTGGAGATCGACCGGCTCGACCAGCTCGAGGCCGTGCTGGACGAGGGGGCCGAGGAGATCCTGCTGGACAACTTCACGATCGAGGACACGGCTCGCGCCGTACAAGTCGTGAAAAATCGGGCGAAAAACAGGGTTGTACTTGAAGCCAGCGGGGGATTGACCTTGGAATCGGCTCGTCGTGTGGCCGAAACTGGCGTTGACTACCTGGCGGTGGGGGCGCTGACGCACTCTGCGCCGGCCCTGGACATCGCACTGGATCTGCGGGGGTAATTGATGCTGCTCACGATCGACGTCGGCAACACGCACACAGTGCTGGGGCTGTTCGAGGGCGAGGACGTCATCGAGCACTGGCGGCTGGCCACCGACGCCCGCCGCACCGCCGACGAGATCGCAGTCGTCCTCCAAGGCCTGCTGACGCAGTCGCCGCTGCTCAAGGGGACCGACATTGACGGCATCGCCATCTGCTCCACGGTTCCGAGCGTGCTCAACGAGATGCGCGAGATGTGCCGCCGCTACTACGGCGACGTCACGGCGGTGATCGTGGAGCCGGGCATCCGCACCGGGGTGCCCGTACGCATGGACAACCCCAAAGAGGTCGGCAGCGACCGCATCGTGAACGCGCTGGCGGCCATCGACCAGTACGGCGGCCCCTGCATCATCGTCGACTTCGGCACGGCGACGTCGTTCGACGCGGTGTCGGCCAAGGGCGAGTACGTCGGCGCGGTCACCGCGCCCGGCATCGAGATCTCGGTCGACGCGCTGGCCGCAGCCGGGGCGCAGCTGCACAAGGTGGAGCTGGTCAGGCCGCGCTCGGTGATCGCCAAGAACACGGTGGAGGCCCTGCAGGCCGGGATCATCTACGGGTTCGCGGGCCAGGTGGACGGGATCGTGGAGCGCATGGCGGCCGAGCTGGCCGACGACCCCGACGAGGTGACGGTGGTGGCGACGGGCGGGCACGCGAGCCTGGTGGTGGGCGAGTCGCGCTCGATCGACGTGCACGAGCCGTGGCTGACGCTCATCGGACTGCGCCTGATCTACAACAGGAACACGGCCTGACGCCAACAAGCGGCCCCCATCGGTAAGGGGGCCGCTTGCGCGTATTCGGGGTCGACCGTCACTCGCTCTCGGCGGTGTAGATGTACTCCCAGTGGCCGCACTTGGTCGGGTAGTTGCTGTACTGGCCGATCTGGCAGACCTTCACCCGCAGGCTGGTGACGTCGTTCTCCTGGAAGAAGAACTTCTTGTAGCCGGGGAAGCCGCAGTACTTCTTGGAGTAGACCTGCGACCAGTCGTCGTCGAAGTCGCTGGCCTCGAACTTCACGTACGCGCACTTGCCACCCTCGTCGGCGTCGCGGTTGTCCAGGTCGTAGAGCCGGCCGCGGACGGTGACCTCGTTCGACTCGCCGTCCTCGTCCCAGTTGACGCCGACCCAGCCCTGCGACTTGGCGAGGTGGTTCTTGGCGTAGACGGGACCCCAGGAGCTGGAGTAGTCGTCGTTGTCGGCCGTGCTGGCACTGGCGGCGGAAGGAAGCGACAGGGCCACTGCGCTGGTCGCGGCGACGGCGAGTAAACCGGTGGCGATCTTCTTCAACATCTTCTCTCCTTGAGCTCTCCTTGGACCGGCTCCCTGCCGGCTCCCCCCTGAGCTCGTGAGATATTGATAAGGGAGGGCTCTTGCACAGGTCCTGCAGTGTTCCTGCAGCGGACCGACGAGGCCTTGCAGTTCGCCATATCCCCTACCCTTTGATGTTGTGAGCGACGAACTTCCCGAGCAGATGCGCATCCGGAGGGAGAAGCTCGACCGCCTTCGCAGCGAAGGCGTCGACCCTTACCCGGTGAATTTCCCACGCACGGCGACCAACGCCGAGGTCAGGGAGAAATACCAGGGCCTGGAGCCCGACACCGCCACCGGTGACACGGTCGCGGTCGCGGGGCGCGTCATGCTCAACCGCGTGGGCGGCAAGCTCTGCTTCGCCACGATCCGCGACGGCGACGCCGACCTGCAGGTCATGATCTCGCTCGACAAGGTGGGCGAGGAGTCGCTGGCCTCGTGGAAGCGCGACGTCGACCTGGGCGACCACGTGGGCGTCACCGGCGAGGTCATCACCTCCCGGCGCGGCGAGCTGTCGATCCTGGCCGACAGCTGGCAGATCACCGCCAAGTGCCTGCGCCCACTGCCGGAGAAGCACGTCGGCCTCACCGACCCCGAGGCACGAGTCCGCCAGCGCTATGTCGACCTTATCGTCAACGACGAGTCGAGGAAGATGGCCCGCCTCCGCAGCGCCACGGTGCGCGCGGTGCGCGACTTCTGGCACGAGGAGGGCTACCTCGAGGTCGAGACCCCGATGCTGCAGCCCATCCACGGCGGCGCGACGGCCCGGCCCTTCAAGACCCACATCAACGCCTACGACATGGAGCTCTACCTTCGCATCGCGATCGAGCTCTACCTCAAGCGGCTCGTGGTCGGGGGCATCGAGAAGGTCTTCGAGATCAACCGCAACTTCCGCAACGAAGGCGCCGACTCCACGCACAACCCCGAGTTCACGATGCTCGAGGCGTACGGCACCTACCTCGACTACAACGACATGGCCGACCTGACCCAGCGGATGTACCAGAAGGCCGTGGTGGCCGCCCTGGACACCTCCGTGGTCGTCCACGACGGGGTGGAGGTGGACCTGGGGATCGCGAGATGGCCCCGCATCACCCTGTACGGCGCCGTCTCCGAGGCCGTCGGCGAGGAGATCACCACCTCGACCACGTTGGAGGAGCTCCGCAAGCTCGCGGACCGCCGCGAGGTCCAGTGGGACCCGAAGTGGGGCTCGGGCAAGCTGGTGCAGGAGCTCTTCGAAGCCCTGGTCGAGCACACGATCGTCCAGCCCACGTTCGTCATGGACTACCCGCTGGAGACCTCGCCCCTGACCCGCCAGCACCGGGACAACCCGCTGCTGACGGAGAAGTGGGACCTGATCGGCTTCGGCACCGAGCTGGGCACGGCCTACTCGGAGCTGGTCGACCCGATCGAGCAGCGCCGACGCCTGACGGAGCAGTCCCTCTTGGCCGCCGGCGGCGATCTGGAGGCCATGCAGCTGGACGAGGACTTCCTGCAGGCCCTCGAGTACGCCATGCCGCCCACGGGCGGTGTGGGTGTGGGGATCGACCGCATGATCATGGCCTTCACCGGCAAGAACATCCGCGAAACCATCCTGTTCCCGCTGGTCAAGCCCACCCACTGACCCGTGCGGCGGCCTGCCGCCGCCTGGGTCGCCTTCGGACGCGTCGCCCTTTGGAGCGCGCGAGGGCGGTGGGTCAGGGGATGAGGACGAGGCGGCCGCGGAGGCCGCCGGCGGCCAGGCGGGCGTGGGCGTCGGCCGCCTTGTCCAAGGGGTACGTCTCCGCCACCCGCAACGTCAGCCGCCCACCCTCCACCAGCCGCACCACCTCCGCGAGCTGGGCGGCGTCGGCCCGGAAGAACACCGTGGCGACGTCGATCCCACGCAGCCCCACGGGCGCCACCCCCGCGGAGAGTGCGACGAAGGCCCCGC